>JAWUZB010000137.1:0-12112 GCA_034110505.1 Gammaproteobacteria bacterium | reverse complement strand
AATGCGTTTGGTCCAATGAACTGGGCGACGGGCCTTGATGTGAATGGTCGCCCAATTGAAGCCGATGGTGCACGCTATGGAAAAAATCCGGTGGCACTTTTACCCGGACCTCTCGGCGCGCACAACTGGCATCCGATGGCGTATAGCCCAGAGTTAGAACTGGCCTATATTCCAGCGCAGGAGATCCCCGCTGTTTACGCTGAGGACAGTCAATTTGACCCCAGCCCACTTGGTTGGAATACCGGTACAGATTTTGCGGTAGGTACACCACCGGTGATTAGTAAGGCTGACTTAAAGGCGGCCCGAGCAGCTCTTAAAGGACGCCTGATCGCGTGGGACCCTAAAACTCAGCAGGCGCGGTGGTCGGTTGAACATCCTAACGCATGGAACGGCGGCGTGCTATCTACCGCCGGTGGACTGGTTTTTCAAGGCCGTTTGGATGGACTGTTTGTTGCCTACGATGCGGCTACGGGCGAGAAGTTGTGGTCGGATGAACTGTATTCAGGTGCCAACTCAGGGCCCGCGACCTACGAAATCGATGGCACTCAGTTCGTCACGATTACTACCGGCTGGGGGTCGCTTTATGCGCTCGCGGCAGGCTTCGCCTATGACGAAAAGGTCTCTCCATCGGTGGGTAAGGTGGTCACGTTTAAGCTCAACGGCAATGCACAAATTGCCAAGCCTAATTTACCGAGCATAAACCGTGCGACGACCGCCGCCGCATTTGGTAGTGATCAAGACATAGTCGATGGCTCGGTTCTTTACGCGCGAAACTGTGCGGTCTGCCACGGACCATTTGCTATTAGTTCGGGCGTGCTGCCTGACCTTCGTTGGTCACCTATTACGACTAATGCGGATTCTTGGAAGAGTGTATTATTAGATGGCGTACTAGCGCAGAACGGTATGGTGTCGTTTGCCGAGCACCTCAGTGCTCAGGACGCAGAAAAAATTCGCGCTTACGTGGTGGCCGGAGCACTGAATGATATGAAAGAACGCAGCGCGGAATAGAAGAGGGCACAACAGTGATAGGGGGCGTTGATAAATGCCTCCTATCCTCGATCTGCATTTATCGCTACGTTAACCTCAGCGTAGCTGAAGGGTCTCACAAGTGATATTAAGCCCTCGCTATCGATAAGGATCGCTAAGTCGGCCTTGATGGTTTGACCCAGGTGAACGGGTGAACTTTGGGGTAGACATTCCACCGCTTATTTCAGGCACAAAAAAGCCCCAATTAAGGGGCTTTATAATTGCTCAGTGGGACCGAGAGTCGGAATCGAACCGACACTCCCGAAGGAACCGGATTTTGAATCCGGCGCGTCTACCAGTTCCGCCATCCCGGCAAGTCACTGAGGAGCGGGATTATATATGTGTGTTGGGCTAAGTTTCAACGCTTTTGTTGGATTATTTTGGGCAAAAAAAAACGCCACTTAAAAAAGAGGCGTCAAATTAACAAAAAGAAGAGAGAGTTATGAATATAAATGCTCATTTACATTTCATGCAGCAAATATAGGCGCTGCTTCGAGTATTTAGTCAGCTTTAACAGAGAGTTAACTAAATACGTTGAAATTGTTGTTTGATGTGGGTTGTATGCAACACACGTGGTGAGTTTTATACATCGATATTTATGCTAATCGCCAATTAGTCGGCCTTATCAGGATTATTTCTATCCATCTAAGCTGTTACTGTGATGATCACGTTATAATCTGGCGATGAAATTATCCATCATTATTCCCAGCTTTAACCGCCAGTCGGTGATTCAGCGTGCAATTGATTCAGTTCTCTCGCAACGCTATCTAATTGGCCGCAATGATTGGGAGTTAATATTAGTTGATGATGGATCAACCGACGATACTCGTGCTTTGATCTCGCAACGTTACCTTGATACTCATCCCAATATCGTTTACTTGCGGCAAGATAATGCCGGTGTGAGTGCGGCTCGAAACCTTGGGCTTCGGCATGCTCAAGGTGAATGGATAGCATTATTAGACTCGGATGATCAATGGTTGCCGCATAAACTTGACGCTCAGTTTGAGCAATTAAAACTTGAGCAGCAGTTAATTTGCCACACGCAAGAAATTTGGATTCGTAATGGTGTGCGTGTCAAGCAGATGAGTAAACACCAGAAAGCCGGTGGATGGATTTTTGAGCGTTGCTTGCCGTTATGTGCGATGTCACCTTCTTCAATCGTTATCCATAAAAGTGTATTTGAATCCGTTGGCATATTTGACCAATTGTTGCCTGCTTGTGAAGACTATGACCTTTGGTTGAGAATCGCTAGCCAATATTCGGTGGCCTATGTCGAACAAGCTTGTATTAATAAGTTTGGAGGACATGACGATCAGCTCTCACGTCAGTATTGGGGTATGGATCGATTTCGCGTGATAGCATTAGAAAACTTGTTGACCAGTGAACTAACGCTGTCGGCGCCCAACCACCTTGCTGCGGTTAATATGCTTCTAAAAAAGCTGCGTATTTTATCTAAAGGTGCGTTAAAACACGGCAATCATGAACTTGCAGAACGCTGTCAATTATCACTGGCGAAATTCAGTTCTTAAGAGCAAATTACACCATAAAACGTTGATGATATTAGAACCTCCGATACTTACCATTATGTTAGCGCTGAATTGCGAGGCTAAGCCTTGGGTGGATTTTTACCACTTAAAGAAGTCGTTAGATCGACCTTTCAACGTATACGCCAAGCCGGGTCTTGAGTTAGAAATTGTGATAACCGGTATCGGTGCTATCAGTATGTCCACCGCTGTTGGCTGGGTCGCTGGGCGCGCTACGTCGCGTAAGAGAGTCTGGTTAAATCTCGGCATTGCAGGGCACTTGGATCGACCGATTGGTGATGCTGTTCGAGTTCATTCTTATATTGATGCTAACGATCTGCGCCACAATTACCCGCCGTTGGTTGCTAAGTGGGCCGGCGATAGCGATGCTTTAATGAGTGTTAATGCCCCCACTGATAGCTACCCAGATTCCGCCATGGTGGATATGGAAGGCCTAGCATTTTACCGCTCGGCGTGTATGTTTAGCTCGCCGGAGCTAGTCAGTTCAATTAAGGTTATCTCAGACAACCAAGAGAACAGCGTCGAGAACTTAAACGCGACAAAAATCAGTCAGCTGATGCAAGTTCATGTGGCGATTGTTAACCGTTTTACTGATAGCCTATTGGCACTTGCCAAGCCGGCTAATATTACCCTAGCTGAACTGACTCTTGAGGGGGTTCGGCGAACGCATAGCCAACAGCTTCAGCTTAATCGTTTACTTGAGAAGGCCGCAGCCCTGGAACTAAACCAAGCGGTTGCTGATCTTGGCTTGCAGCAAGAATCACGATTTGATCTTGTACTGAGTAAATTAGCCGCACTTATTGATCATAGCGCACCGTCGCTTGAGCGTACTCCGAGCGATAAAGCTGATGCGCCGAGTCTTCTCAGTGGAGCCAGTCATGGTTGATGTTATCTATATCGAGAAGGAGGTTATTGACCACCCTCGAACAGCGGCTATCGCTGATCGCTACCCCAAGGCCAAGCGCATCGAAATAGAACGCTATGGTGAGATATTTAATGGCCACGCACAAAATTTTAGAATTCAAAAGAACAATCCTTCGCTTATTCTGGCGGCTAAGCAGAACAAGAAAGTGATGCCGACACCGTCACAGTATGAAACTGGCGGCGGTGCACATTACTATTTTTCTCACATGCTAAATTGTGTTTATGACTGTCGATATTGCTTTTTACAAGGAATGCTACGGTCGGCAAATTACCTAGTGTTTGTAAATTACGAAGACTTTGTTGATGAGATTCGTGAGATCGCAAAGACGCATCAGAACGACGATAAACCGGTTTGGTTTTTTAGCGGCTATGATTGCGATAGCTTGGCCTATGAGCCGGTTACCAACTTCGCTGATTTTTTTGTGCCAGAATTTTCGAGCATTCCGAATGCGGTACTTGAACTGAGGACTAAGAGCACGCAAATTCGCTCGCTGGTAAAACGACCCGCGCAAGAAAATGTCGTTATTGCTTACAGTTTAAGTTCGGATAGGGTAGCCCAAGAAGTTGAAATCGGTGCACCTAGCATGGCAAAGCGAGTTGACGCTTTGGCTAAGTTACAAGAAAAAGGTTGGCGCATTGGATTAAGGTTTGACCCAGTGATTTGGCATCAAGATTACGTCAACGATTACCAAGAAATGATAGATATTGTGTTCAAGAAATTAGATGCAAAACGCATAGATAGTGTCACCCTTGGTGGTTTTAGGTTGCCCAAAGGTTTCTATAAAACCATGCGTAAGCTGCACCCAGAGCACTGGTTGTTTAGCGCGGGCTTGGATGACAAAAATGCCATGGTTACGTATACACAAGAAATTGAAACTGAGGTTTTACAAAATGTTGCTAACATGTGCGAACCATACTTAAACACAGGTAAGCTGTTTACCTACTCGTCATTTGACGAAGACTCTTTGGCTGACCAAAAAAGCCAACAGAAAAGCCTTCAAAACGGTGTCGAAGCATGAGCCGCTTAAGCGCATTAGTAACCGGCGCCAGCTCAGGCATTGGCTTGGCCGCCGCGCGATCTTTATTTGCCGCTGGTTATTCAGTCCAAGGCTTAGCGCGTGATTTTTCGACGACCGACTTTGATCAACTAATAAAAACCAAAATAGACTTATCGCAAATAGACCACCTAGCAAGTGCCTTACAACAGTTTAGTTCGGCACCCGAGGTGTTAGTGCTGAATGCCGGTTATGGTCAATTTGGTGGGATTGAACAGTTCTCGCATGATCAAATCAGGCGTTTGATCGACACTAACTTAGTCAGTAATCTTTTCTTAATTAAACACTTCTTACCACACATGAAGCAACGAGGCAGTGGAGACATTGTTTTAATTGGCAGTGAGTCGGCGTTGCAAGGTGCTAGGGCGGGTGCTGTTTATTGCGCAAGCAAATTCGCGATTAGGGGTTTGGCGCAGAGCTTGCGTGCTGACTGTGCAACTTCGGGGATCAGGGTCATGCTGGTTAATCCGGGGCCGGTCAACTCTGAGTTTTTCGATCAGTTGCACTTTGAGCCACAGTTAGGCGAGCAATTTCAAATACCTGCCGAGTCTGTGGCCGATGCGATTATGTCGGCCTTAACACAACCGCGATCAGTGGTAGTTGACGAAATCAACCTACAGCCAATCAAACGATCTTTTAGAAAGAAATAGTCGCTGGCCCTGACTCTGTTTTAGTCTTCGCACTGGTAGCGTAAACCAATCTGCTGTCGAGCTTCGTCCATAATCTCCATTACCGTCAGACTTGCCGACCAAGGCAAGAGTTCGCTCTCAATCTTATTCGCTTTCAAGCAGCGATTAACTTCGTCAATCTCGCCCTCGTAACCATTTATTCTATGCGGTATTTTGATTACTTCTAGCTCACCGTCAAGGTTCAAGGTAATCTCTTCGCACTGCCAAAATGACGACATTTTGATACTGCCTTTGCTAGCAAAAATCCATGCTTCGTGGTTACTCTTAGAATTGATCGATGAGTTAAGAGTAACTACTTGACCTTCAGGGTAGCGCAGGATCACCGCCGTGCGCTCATCAACTCCAGTGGCGCCAAGATGGGCCGCTGCGGTGATTTGCACGGGCGTTGCTTGCATCAACCATTGAGCAAACGTGATGGTGTAGATGCCGACGTCTAATAGCGCTCCGCCAGCGAGCCGTGGATCGTAGAGTCTGTGTTCAGGTGAAAATGGCACATTGATGCCAAAGCTGGCTTGCGCGGTTTGAATCTCGCCACTACGACCGCTGTCTATTATTTCACGAACTTTCGCCAGCATTGGCATAAAACGTGTCCACACCGCCTCCATATAGAAGGTATTGTTGTCTTTCGCTGCTTTAAACACGCGCTTGGCCTGATCAGCATTAATCGCCATTGGCTTTTCGCACAATACGGGTTTACCGGCGGTTAGACAGGCGATTGACTGTTGCGTATGAAAAGTGTGCGGCGATGCGATATAGATCACGTCAACTTTTGGGTCTGAAATTAAGGCATCGTAGCTTGTTGAAAATGTTTCAAAAGCATATTGATCGGCAAAGGCTTGCGCTCGATTAGGATCGCGACTAGCAACGCTGTAAAGGGCCGCCTGGTCAACGCCTTGTAATGCGGTGGCGAATTTTTGGGCTATTTTACCAGGTGCGATTATTCCCCAGTTAATCTTAGTCGCCGCGTTAAATGCACTCATAATTAGGCTTCTTTGTGGCTTGGTTTTCTGCTTATATAAAAGGTGATGTCGGCGGTAAATACGGTGTTACCTGACGAATTTGACACCACTATTGGGATAAGCACATCGCCCTCTTTAACAATTGATGGGTCGAACTCGCTACCCGCGGAGATTATGCCTGTTGCTTTAGCCACATACTGCACCGTCATGGTTTTAGGGATACAGCGCATCGAGTTTGGTACAATTGAATCCAATGCTAAGCCTCCGGTCATCTCCGCCATTGAACAAAGTGCGCCGGCGTTAATCGTGCCCATATGGTTTCGAACACTGCGCCGATCTTGCATTTGGGTTTCACAATAGGCGGGCCGTAAATCTACAAAAATCGGCCTGATCTTGCTGAAAAATGGGGCCGATAGACCGACCAATTTAGCGAAAATAAATTTCCCGCCAGGTAGTTTATTCAAGCGTTGATAGCGTTCTAATATTGATGGCATAGTAAAGTTTCGATTATGGTTGTGGCAACATTAGCCTTGATGATGGCAGATTAAGCCTGAAGCTGATCAAGCGCGTGGTTGTTTAATACTTTCAGGCTGTCAATCAAAGGCTCGGGGCTGTCAATTAAAGGCTTAGTGCCAGTGATCAATGGCTTAGAGCCGTAAATTATAGAACCAGCATTTTACGTTGTTTTTAGAGGTCTTACCCTTTAGTTTTCAATGGCTTTGCTATAGAATCGCGCTTCGCTCCCGAGACACTCTAGTGCTTTTGGGCGTAAACCAAGGTTATATAAGGGTTTTAACGTCATTTTGCGTTAGTTCCTCATAACCAAACTCCTTGTTTCACTGTCATTTAAGTTTAAGTTGAGCACAGATTCAACTTAAAAGCTGAGGGCTCATGTTTTTGATTGGGTCGAATGCACTTAAGTAGATTGGAAACTCAAAACCGTGAGGAGCTCTAAATGAGACATTACGAAATTACTTATCTGGTACATCCAGATCAAAGCGAGCAGGTTACTGCAATGGCCGATCGCTATAAAGGCGTTATCGAGCAGGGCGGTGGAACCGTTCATCGCTACGAAGACTGGGGTCGCCGCCAGTTAGCTTATCCAATCAATAAAATCCACAAAGCTCACTACATCATGATGAATGTTGAAGTAAGCCAAGAAACATTGGACGAAATTGAGAACCTATTCCGTTTTAACGATGCGATCATCCGTAACCTTGTGTTGAAGATGAAGAAAGCTGAGACTGAACCATCAATTATGATGAAAGAAGTTGAAGCCGAGCGTGTACGTGACGAAGAACGTGATGCCGCTCGTGCTGCAGAAGCTGAGTCTGAAGCTAAAGCAGCTGCAGCCAAAGCGGTTAGAGTTGCTGCTGAAGCGAGAGCAGCCGAAGAAAAAGCAGCTGAAGACAAGATAGCTGAAGACAAAGCCGCCGAAGAAAAAGCCGCTGAAGCTCCAGTTGAAGAAGCAGTTGCCGAAACTCCAGTAGAAGAAGTTGCTGAAGAAGCCGCTACTGAAGAAACACCAACTGAGGAGGCTAAATAATGAAACGCAATGCACCTAAAAAGAGACGCGGCGGTTTTCGTCAAATGCGTCGTCGCTTTTGTCGTTTTACGGCAGAAGGCGCAACTCATATCGATTACAAAGATCTAGCGACTTTGAAATCATTCGTATCTGAGTCTGGCAAGATCATTCCAAGTCGTAACACAGGCACAGCCGCACGTTTTCAACGTCAGCTTGCTTCAGCGATTAAGAATGCTCGTTACCTTTCTTTGCTTCCATACACTGACGGACATAAATAGGAGAACATCATGCAAATAATCCTATTGGAAAAAATCGTTAACCTAGGAAATCTAGGTGATTTAGTAAACGTTAAGTCTGGTTACGCACGTAACTACCTTGTACCTCAAGGTTTGGCTACGGTTGCTACTGAAGCTAACAAAGCTACTTTTGAAGAGCGTCGTGCGGGTCTTGAAAAAGCCTCGTCTGACAAACTTCAAGCAGCCAAAGCTCGTTCACGAGAATTGTCTGGTCAGTCTGTTGAAATCGCTAGCCGAGCTAGTGAAGAAGGCAAGCTATTTGGTTCTGTTGGTTTGGTGGAAATCTCCGCAGCATTCACAGCTAAAGGTCTAGAATTGACTCGTTCTGAAATCCAACTTCCAGAAGGCCCAATCAAAGCGATTGGCCATTACGAAGTAGCGGTAACAGTACACACAGAAGTAAGCTTTAACATTAATGTTAAGGTTGTAGCTGAATAAGCAACTTCTTCAGTGAGTCGAAGAAAGCGAGGCCTTGGCCTCGCTTTTTTTATGCACGATGAGTTTTGGATTTATGCACTGATGAGAGTCTTCGTTATAAAACAAGCATAAAATTCACAGCTAAGTTGGCGTTCTGTAGCTCCCATCAAACTCGGAATATGCTAAAGTTACTCACTGCGTAAAACACCCTTAAGAACACTAATGGCCGAGCACTCTACTTCCGAAGAAGACCTACTGAGGTTGCCCCCACAGGCGATTGAAGCTGAGCAGTCTATTCTTGGCTCAATGATGTTAGATAATCGCTTTATTGACGATATTAGTTCTGAATTAGAGGCACGTGATTTTTATCGTAATGATCATCAGCTAATTTATAACGAAATCATTCGTTTAGATGAAAAGGGCGAAGCTGCTGACGTAGTCACTGTTTCTGAATCACTCACTCATCAAGGCGAGTTGGATAAGATCGGGGGCTTGGCTTACCTTGGCTCCTTAGCTAAGAACACACCCAATGCTGGCAACGTAAAGTCGTATGCCAAGATCGTCCGTGATCGAGCGATTTTGCGTCGTTTGATCGAGAGCGCTAACGATATTATTCAAAAGTCATACCAGCCCGAGGGCAGAACACCCGAAGAGGTTTTGGACTTTGCAGAGTCGGTGATTTTTGAGATCGCCAAGAATAACAATCAAGCTAAAGCCGGATTTCGTAAGATTGATGGATTGTTAGCCGAAGCGGTCGATAAGATCGAAGAAATGTTTAACAGCAAAGTCGATGTCACCGGAACCGCCACCGGCTTTACCGATCTTGATAAGCAAACCAGTGGTTTGCAACCAGGCGACTTAGTTGTTGTCGCTGGACGACCGTCGATGGGTAAAACCTCGTTTGCGATGAACTTGGTTGAGAATGCCGCGATTAAGGAAAATAAGCCTGTTGCGGTATTTAGTATGGAGATGCCGGGAACGGCGCTGGCCGCCAGAATGCTTTCCTCATTGAGCCGCGTTAACGCTACTCGCTTAAGAACCGGTCAACTGCAAAGTGACGACTGGCCGAAGCTAACCTCGGCGGTTGGTATTCTGCAGGACAAAAATATTTACATCGACGACACGCCGAACTTGTCACCATTAGAAGTGCGAACCCGTGCGCGACGTTTGGCCGCCGAGCACCCTGAAGGCATGGGTTTGGTGATGCTGGATTATCTACAGTTGATGCGTGGCAATGACGGAGCTTCGGGTAACGATAACCGAACCACCGAAATCTCCAACATTACGCGTGCGCTTAAGGGTCTTGCTAAAGAATTGGAGTGCCCCGTTATTGTGCTATCGCAGCTTAATCGAAGCTTGGAGCAACGGCCGAATAAGCGGCCGGTGATGTCTGACTTACGTGAATCTGGTGCAATTGAGCAAGACGCTGATATCATTATGTTTATTTATCGGCATGAAGTATACGAGCCCGACACCGACCAAAAAGGCATTGCCGAAATAATCATCTCTAAGCAGCGTAACGGTCCAATCGGTACGGTGCGATTAGCGTGGTTAGGTGAGTTTACCCGGTTTGAAAACTACGCTGGCCCCCGTTTTAATGACGACGAATAAACCTTAAGATCAGAGCTGTCTGTGAGTTATCAACTGAGTAATAATCGAGCCACCCATGTTGTTATAGAGCGCGCGGCGATCGAGCACAATCTAAAACGCGTAACCGAGTTCGTGCCGTCGGCGAAAGTAATGGCGGTGATCAAAGCGGACGGTTACGGGCATGGCATGGAACTTGCAGCTCAAGCACTAGCCAGTGCTGACGAATTTGCGGTAAGCAGCTTGGACGATGTAACGCGCTTACGCAGCCAGGGGTTTGATAAGCCGATTACGATGCTTTCGGCGACCTTTACGGTAGACGATCTCAATTCGATGTCAGAGCAAAAAGTACGCCCGGTTATTTATGACCTAGAACAGCTTTCTATTCTTTCCGGGCTTAGCCCTACAGCCGAGCTAGATCTATGGTTAAAGATAGATACTGGCATGGGGCGCTTAGGTTTATGCATTGATGATGCGCATCTTATTGTTGCTCGGCTATTGTCACAAACCGGTGTTAATTCCGTGAGTGCTATGACTCATTTAGCCAATGCCGATGATCCCGATCACCCCAGTAATCAACGACAAATCAAGAGTTTCTTGAAGTTTGCCGAGCACTACGAGTTTAGTCAGCTGAGCATAATGAATTCGGCAGGTACTATTGCGTTTCCACAGCAAGCCAACGATATGGTGCGCCCGGGGCTGATTTTGTACGGTGTTTCACCGCAACTGGATAGCTCTGCGCAAGGACTTGATTTGCGCCCAGCGATGACGCTTAAAAGTAAATTGATTTCGGTTAAGCGTTTGCCCGTCGGCAGTCCAATCGGCTATGGCAGTCGCTACACTTTAGACTCCGATTCTCGAATAGGTGTGATCTCTTGCGGCTATGCCGATGGTTATCCGAGGCATGCACCAAGTGGAACGCCAGTCCTTATCAATGGTATGTATGTACCGCTAATTGGTCGCGTATCGATGGATTTAATCACTGTCGACTTGGGCGAGGTAAAGGCAGAGGTCGGCGATGAGGCTATTCTCTGGGGTGCTAATAACCCGGTCGAAACTATCGCTGAAATGTCAGGCACGATTGCCTATGAGTTGATTTGCGGTATTACCCCGCGAGTCGAACGTATTGTTATTTAAAGGAATCCAGTAAAATGGCAAAGAAAGCGACGGTTCATTTCATCTGCTCAGAGTGTGGTACAAACCACTCTAAGTGGGCAGGGCAATGCGAATGTGGCGCTTGGAACACGATTAAGGAATTTAAAGAATCGGCCAGTCGTGCAGGCGCCGCTTCGGCGATGGCTCGAGGCTACTCTGGTGCTAAACAATCGGTCAGTAAGTTAAGTGATATAAGGCCTGAAGACTCTCCACGCTTTTCAAGTAACAACGTCGAGTTCGACAGAGTTCTCGGTGGTGGGATTGTGCCAGGCAGTGTGATACTACTAGCCGGAACACCCGGTGCAGGTAAATCAACTCTAACTACTCAAGTTCTATGCGAAGTGAGTGCTACGTTAAATTGCTTCTTAGTTTCAGCAGAAGAGTCGGCCAATCAAATCAGTCGGCGGGCGATAAGGCTTAAACTGCAAACAGAGCATCTCAACGTGGCGATAGAGACTGATGTGCTGGCGATACTAGCGATGATTACTCAAACTAAAGCTAAGTTTGTGGTTATTGATTCGCTGCAAGCAATGTTTCACCCTGATGTGCAAGGTGCGCCTGGCGGAGTAGGTCAGCTTAGAGAGTGTATGCAGGTTCTTACTCAGCATGCTAAGCAAAACGATGTTGCCATGATCATTATTTGTCATACAACTAAAGATGGGTCGGTTGCCGGCCCTAGAGTGGTCGAGCATATTGGCGATGTAATGTTGATGATTGAAGTGATCGCAGGCTCGCGCTTTCGAGAAATCAGAGCCGCAAAGAATAGGTTTGGCTCGACCAGTGAATTAGGTTTGCTGGCGATGATGCCAGACAATGGCTACCTTAAATCAGTAACTAACCCGTCGGCCATTTTTTTAGACCGTAGTCGAGACCCTAAACCAGGTTCGATGGTTGCTTCTCTTTGGGAAGGGTCGCGGTGATTACTGGGAGAGATT
>JAWUZB010000136.1:0-8790 GCA_034110505.1 Gammaproteobacteria bacterium | reverse complement strand
CGATAATGCCTGAACCACAAATCCCGATTACACGAGGTTGCGCCGCCGCAAAAGCCGCTTCATTTGACCAAGCATCAACGCCAATAACTTTAAACGTAACAGCAAGTGTCTCTGTGTCGATACGAATGCGTTCTATGGCACCATGTGAAGCACGTACCCCCGAGCTAATTTCAGCGCCCTCAAATGCTGGACCAGTGGGTGACGAGGTGGCATAAACCACGCCATTTTTAGCCAACATGATTTCCGCATTAGTACCAATATCGACTAGCAGAGTCGTTTGGCTCTGCATGCTGGCAATTTCGCTTAGATAGGCCGCTGCCGTGTCGGCACCAACATGACCGGCTATCAACGGCAGGAAAGCAATACGAGTTGTTGGATAGAGATCTAAACCAACTTCAGCTGCGGTCATCTCAAGCCATTCACGAATCGCTAAAGTAAAGGGCGCCTGGCCTAGCTCAACCGGTGAAATACCAAAAAATAAGTGATGCATAATTGGGTTACCAACCAGCACTACTTCTAATAATTTATCGTGCGACATCTGCAATTGCTTACAGGCTTCGTGCAGCATCTCGGTGAGCTTTCGGCGAACCGCATTGGTCAGCTTTTGATCGCCGCCTTTATTCATCATCACATACGAAACTCGGCTCATTAGATCTTCGCCGAATTGTATTTGCGGATTCATCGCCGAGGTTTCGTAGAGTAACTCGCCGGTATGTAAGTCGTGCACGTAGAGCGCTAATGTAGTCGAACCGATATCAACGGCGGCACCAATTATTCTTGCCTCACCCTGAGGGTAAAGACCAACAACATGAGTTTGATCACGCACTGCGACAGTCAGTTTACCTTTGCTCTGGTGCACTAAAGGCTGCAAGCTACGCAGCAATCTGTGATCAAAACTAGCGTTAATCGATCGCTCAGCGAGTCGCTCCAATATATTTTCAGTAGCCGATGGATTGGCATCCATAGTTGCTTCAGCAAGGTCGATATCGAACAAGCTTATGACCGATGCTAAATCAAAATCTCGAGCGACATTTTTCTTTGAAATATAAGCTAAATTTTCTTGGCTACGCTCTGGCACATCAACCACTAAGTCACCCAATATTCGGGTACGACAAGCGAGTCTTAAACCTTTGAACTTTTGGTTGCGTTGATACATACGCTCTTCAAGTTCAGTCACCGGAGATAAATTTTCAACTGAACACTCAACCCCGTGCTTAGGGTGAGAACCTTCAGAAATTTCAATCCAGCATTGGCGACAATTGCCGTTACCACCGCAAAGAGAGCGAATAGCCACACCTGTGTCCTGCGCTGTTTCTAATAGCGTCGAACCTATTTCAACATCCGCTGAGAGGCCTGATGGAGTAAACACAACACGCTTAGTTTGCGGTGCGGCATTATTCTCTCTGCTCTGTTCTAACTTAGACATAATTTTTTAACATTGACGTCATGAGTGTTGGATGGAGCTGCCCCAACAAATATAGCGTTTTTCATCGCCCGAAATTTCATAATAATCACCTTTTTCACCAACAAAAACATGGCCCGCAACTTTCAGGTTCGAGGCGCCGTCAATACTGCCGCCGGTAATACTAAGAAAGTCATTGTTATCATTTCGCCAAAAGACTTGAGAACCGCAGTCGGCGCAGAAGCCATGTCGTGATAACGCTGATACGTAGTGCCACTTGGGCTCACCTTCAATCTCGATATTACTCAAATTCACTTGCGCAGCCGCCATATAATGGCCTGTTATTTTGCGACACTGCTGACAATGGCAATACCATAGAGGCTCTACCGCCTTAGCGGTATAAGCAATCTTGCCGCAGCAACATGAGCCTGTAATCGGTTTCGACATTTCTGTAACTCTCCGTTGGTATCTAAAAAATAGCCCAGCAGTCGGCTTAAGCTCTACGTCTACGGTTGCGTCTACGACCGTCCCCTTCACCTTCTTTGGGAGGGTCGCGATAATTTAGGATCCACTGCTGGCAATCTGGGTCGTTAAACGCCAATACGTCGGCCGCTCTGACCGCTTGAACTAAGCCGTCGTGCAACGGGTTAACAATCGCCGAGGTCATTCCTGCCGCGATTGCCATCGGTAGAAAGGCATTATTAATACCGTGTCGGTTAGGCAAGCCAAAGCTAATATTTGAAGCGCCACAGGTGGTGTTAACCTTCAACTCTTCGCGTAAGCGTTTACACAATGCGAATACTTGTTGGCCAGCCCCACCTATCGCGCCTATCGGCATTACCAACGGATCGATAATCACATCTGAGGCCTTGATGCCATAGTCGGCCGCATGCTCAACGATACGCTTTGCAATTTCGAAACGTACATCAGGGTCTTCAGAAATACCAGTTTCATCGTTTGAAATACCCACCACCGCGGCATCGTATTTCTTCACCAATGGCAATACTCGTTCCAACACTTCAACCTCAGCCGTAGTCGAGTTAACCAGTGCGCGACCTTGGTAGGCTGCAAGCCCAGCCTCTAAGGCTTCAATAATGGAAGAATCAATACATAACGGCACATCAACGACAGCTTGAACACGACGAATCGCTTCGGCTAAAATCGCTGGCTCATCGGCCAGCGGTATGCCAGCATTAACATCCAGCATTTGCGCGCCAGCGGCCACTTGAGCGATGGCATCGGCTTCTACTCGACTATAATTACCGGCCTTCATTTCGGCTGCAAGAATTTTCCGTCCAGTCGGATTAATGCGCTCGCCAATCATGGTGAACGGCCGACCAAAGCCGATTATGATCTCTTTGTTCGGTGATGATAAAACTGTTCTTGTCATTGCAGCATCTCTATTTGACTTAATTAATATCCAGGCGCCCAGGGTTTACGCCCATCTAACACCCCTGACTCTTTGACCATTTCAGCAACGTACTTCTCTTGCCGGTATGCCATTACATGCACCCCGCTAATGCCTTCAATTTGTTTACACTCTTGCATCAATTCAACGCAAATCTTCTGGCCTTCAGCTTTTTGACTTTTTGCGCCTTCTAAGCGATCAATTATATGATCGGGTATATGCACTCCAGGCACATTGGTGCGCAGCCATCGCGCTGTATTAGCCGAAGCAAGCGTGCCAACACCGGCTAAAATAAATGCTCGTTCGGTTAGGCCTAGGTCAACAGCTTGCTGCATCATCAACTTCAATACTGGCATATCGAAACAGTACTGAGTTTGAATAAACTCGGCGCCAGCATTGATCTTTTTTTGCAACTGCCGCACCCGATTTGCAATCGGTGGTACGAACGGATTAATCGTTGAGCCGGCAAATACTTTGGGTGCTTTATCGAGCTTACGACCGCTCAAAAAACGAGACTCATCACGCATGATTCTAATCGTCGTCAATAACGATATGCTGTCTAAATCAAACACCGGTTTTGCTTCAGGGTGGTCGCCCGCCGAGACATCATCGCCAGTAAGCGCCAACACATTACACACGCCCATGGCCGCAGCTCCGAGCACGTCACCTTGAATCGCGATTCGATTTTTATCTCGGCATGAAATTTGTAAAATAGGCGAATAACCAACGTGCGATAATAAGGCGCAGACAGCCACGCTCGACATATGACAATTAGCACCTGAACCGTCAGTCGCGTTGATCGCATCACACGCGCCATCGAACAATTGCGCGCGCTCGTAAACCTGATCGGCATCGGCTGAATCTGGCGGCGCTATTTCACTAGTTACAGCAAAGTGACCGGCTCTAAGCACTTGCTCAAAGCGACCTTGAGAAATATGCTCATCGTTTTCTGGCAGAGGGCTGCCGGGATTTTCTACCGGAGGATGGAACTCAAGTTCGGCATTCATGACCTAACCTCCAAATCGATACCCTGAAGTTTGGTGTTAGCACTCTCTTTGGATAAACGTATCCAGGAACTGGTGCCTTGATGCTGTTGATTCGGGGCAAACTGAATTAGCTCTATCTCTTGTGAATGTTTCATTTTTTGTGAACCATCCCAGGCATCTACCCAGACACATTTCATATCGGGGTCTACCTCACAATTGCCATTATCACGCACCCCTCCACACGGCCCATTACGAATTGACTTTGGGCAATTCATTGGGCAAGTCATACCGGTGCTAGAGAGCACGCAGTTGCCACACATTTTACAGTCGAATAAAAGCCCTTTAACTTTTGCTTCTAACCAAGTAATAGTGCTGTCTAAGCGTGACCCAGAAAATTTATTAACAACCCTCAGAGTGGATAGAATAATCGGGCTACTGGCGTTATAAACAACCTCATAAGCACGAGAATGACGAGTCGCGAAACGCCTTAGCTTATACATGGCTCACCTCAATATGGCTAAAAGCCTTATGCGGCATATGGATTTTAGCCATCTGCTGTGCTTTAAAGTGTGCCACTGGCATTAGGCCTTCAACACCGACGTAACAATATTGGTATTCTAGGCCAAGCGTTTGGGCACACTGTTTTGCTTTTTCTTGCAATTCTAAATCGTCAGTCTGGGCAATATAAATCAGCTTTTTATAATGTTTAAAATACATTTCTTTAAGCTCTGGATAACGATCTATGCCAAGGCCTTCTATCACCAAACGATCGAAGAATTTTACTAAAAAATCAGTCAAGAAAAAGCTACCAAGCTCAGCTTCCATGAACTCATCGTAGCGCTGACTGCCAGCGAAAAACTCGTAGCAATGTGCGCCTGGCAAACGTGTTGCATTATGCTTTGCTAATACCGTATCTAAGGCTCCGGCAGTACCACAGTCAGCATAAGCAACCAGCACTTCAGCATAGGCACTGGCGTTCTCGGTGAGAAATTTATCAACCTCACCAGCGATTAGCTGCGGAGTATTGTGCAGAGTGGCTGGTAAGCAATGAAGGTCAACCACTTGCTTAACCAGCGGGTTATGCTTAATTAACTCTACTAGCTCGTAAACTAATGCGCCGCAACCAAGCACAAGTCTTTTCGGCAATTTTTGTTGCTGCGGATTATCAGACTTTGGCGTTTTTTTTCTATCCGATAAATCGCCTTTCGCTGACAAAGCCTCGGTCGATAACAACGCTAAGGTTGATGTGAGCTTTACCGAATTGGTTTGCATATTGATCAACCTAGTTTTAATCAGAATGTGTGTGCGTAAAAGCTAGGAGGCTTTTAAGCTACGAGCGTAGGTAGATGCCATTTCGGCGCTGCGCGCCGCATCACGGCCATAAGCATCGGCGCCAATCGCGTCAGCAAACTCTTGATTCAAAGGCGCGCCGCCGACCATCACATGAAAGTCGTTACGCATACCACGTTTATCCAGCTCTTCAAGCACCACGCCCATGTATGGCATGGTAGTAGTAAGCAAAGCCGACATACCCATAACCACAGGCTTATGCTCATCAATCGCATTTAGGTAATTTTCCACGGGGTTATTAATGCCGAGATCGATAACTTCAAAACCGGCCCCTTCTAACATCATGCCAACAAGGTTTTTACCAATGTCATGAATATCGCCTTTAACCGTGCCAATTACGAATTTTCCGAGTGAGAGGTCAATCGCGCTATTAGCTAAAATGGGCCGCAATAAACCCATGCCTTGCTTCATAGCGCCAGCACATTTAAGCACCTCAGGCACAAATAATATTCCGTCACGGAAATCTTCGCCGACAACTTTCATACCGCCAACCAATGCATCACCTAAGATGTCATTAGCATCCCAGTTTCGTGCAAGAAGAATTTCTACACCTTCAAAGACTTCGTCATTTAGGCCGTCGTATAGGTCATCTTGAATTTGCTCGACAAGTTCTTTGTCGTCTAAATCACTTAATTCAAAATCGTCGTCTTGGTCACTCATGAAGAGCCTCTTTGCGAATTCTTAAAATTGGTTCTAGTAGATCTCTACCTTATTTTTCAATTGTGTTTCAAAGCCGTCGGTTTCAGTGTCCAGATTGCGACATTTATTTACCGTATAAAATCAATTTTCACCATATCTAGCGATATATTCTTGATCGAAAGCCTTCGGTTTTGAGAACATCTGCTGAATCATTGGTTTAAAGAATTCGAGTGTTTCTGAGTCGTAGTCTGGATCAAAACAATTTTGATCGTATTGATGGCAAAATTTCACCGCACTGAAATAGTATTGATGCTCGGCAAATTGCTCGCGAGCATGTCGATCTCCACCGCTGTGGTGCGCGTAGTAATACATTTGAAAAATACCGTGATGCTTGACTACCCAATAGATTTCGTCGCTAACAAAAGGGCGCAATACTGCCGCCGCCATTTCGCTATGAGAATAGGTCGCCAAATCATCGCCAATATCGTGCAGCAATGCGGCCATTACCCATTCATCAGACTCACCCGCTCTGTGCGCCCGTGTGGCCGCTTGCAACACATGTTGCAGGCGCGAGACTCGATAACCCGATAAAGAGGTTTCGAGCTGCGACAATGCGTTAATTAAGCGTTGTGGTAACCCCGCCTTGTATTGATCTTCAAGTTTGTCTAAATAAGCATACTCGTCTGCACGACCGTCTTGCATAGCGGTAAAATCTACGGTTTTGATAGGGTTTGGTTTGTTCATGATTTGAGTAACATCCTAATGCGACTAAGCACATCATCATAATCCATGTATGACAGCTGTAAATGACGCTCGCCGGTGCTCGGATCGTAAGCATTACGACCGTGCATTACGCGCAGGTTATTGGTTACCATCATGTCACCGGTATTTAGCCGAAATTCAACCTTGTTTTCGGGTGCTTCAACCAACTTACCAAGCTTCCTGTAAGCTCGATAAAAGGAATCGATTTTATCCGCCGATAAATTTATCGGTTGTGCTAATTGATTAGAAAACCGAAACACACGAAGTTCGCCATTAACGCCCAGCGTTAATAGCGGGTTACTGTTGATAACATCGCCTCGAGCACTGTACATTCTGAAGCACACCGGCGTTTTAGCCAGTAGATCGTAAGCATCAGGGTCTTGCGCTTTTAGTTGCTCAGCGACTCTAGCACCATCAACCGCAGTGCTTTCACCACCGCGGCTATCGTTAACTAGAAAATGGAACATTTGCACGCCTGGGGGATTGTTATAGTTGGGCATGTCGGTGTGCGGTTTAAGCTCTAAGGTAGTCGAGGCAACGTTATAGGCATTGTATTCACCAGGGCTGGCACGAACGTTATGCAAGCGATCGTAAATAGTCTCGCGCACGCAGGCAATGTACTCGGCAAAACGTTCGATTTCGCCTTCCACTGTCGGCGCATCTCGAACCACACATAAACCGTAGTCTCTAATCGCTTGGCAGAAGCTGAGCAACTGAATCGTATCAGCGTGAAGAGCAGCGTATTGAAAGGTCGGGATATTTGCTTGTAACTCGGCCCCCCACGTTTTTAATTCGCCAGCAGCCGGATCGCAAAGGAACTTGCTTTGGCTATAATTGTGTTCGGCCAACCAGGTAAGCTGATAGTGGCTCTTATGGCCATGGTCATTCCAGTCGACTTTAAGCCATTCGCCTTCTATTTCCGCTGATTGGGCGCGAAGGTTATAGGGGATTTCAGAACTGACTAAAATACGCTCGTTGGTGTCTGGGTGAGTGCACTCGAAGCATTGGCAATTGTCTCTAAGCCACGCGTAGTGAAATTCGGCGCTGGCGTTCTTTGTATTTGCGCTTTCAGCCGCTGTTTGCAGAAAAGCTAAATTTAGACTCAGTGAAGAAGTGTTTAGCGTAACCATAAAAGACCACCAACCTAACATGACGATCTTTTGAGAATACTCAGCTCAAGCGGCAAGCATATTCAAATAGGCGACACTTCTAGCTTTGAAAGCGTCACTTTTGAATCAAAATCCCGCGATTGATCGAATAATAGCGACAAAATAGGTGCAACTACTTTCTTCGTATTGCTCCGAGTTAAAGCCACTAGGGGTATTGTTCCACATAGGTTGAGGGTCGCACATGACAGTAATGTGCCCATCGCCAATGGTCCTTGAGAGCCTTGCTGAATAACAAGGCTCTAATAGGCTAAGCAAATAGTATGAGACCTCAGCATCTAATGCTCGATGGCTTTTTGAAAGTTTAAGGCACCATCTGTAACCGTTACCACCACCACATCACCGCCAATAAAGTCGCCAGATAATATTGCGTCAGCCAACGGGTTCTCAATAAGCTCTTGAATACTTCGTTTCAGTGGCCGTGCGCCGTAAACTGGGTCAAAACCCGCATGACCAACCATATCTAGGGCTTCATTACTAACATCTAAAGTAATGTCTTGACCCTGTAAACGTTTGCGAAGAATGTCCATTTGGATATTAGCGATCGCTCGAACCTGATCTTCAGCTAAGGCATGAAACACCACAATGTCGTCAACACGATTAATAAACTCTGGGCGAAAATGTTCGGCGACGCTTTCCATTACCAGCGCTTTCATGCCTTGATAGTCGCCCTCATAACCGTGCACACGTTGCGAGCCTAGGTTCGAGGTCATAATGATTACACAGTTTTTAAAATCAACTGTACGACCTTGACCATCGGTTAAGCGACCGTCATCAAGCACTTGCAGCAGAATATTAAACACATCAGGATGAGCCTTTTCGACTTCGTCTAATAGAATTACCGAATACGGCTTGCGGCGTACGGCTTCAGTCAAGTAGCCACCTTCTTCATAGCCGACATAGCCCGGAGGGGCGCCAATTAAACGCGCTACCGAATGCTTCTCCATAAACTCAGACATGTCGATGCGCACCATGGCGTCGTCGGTATCAAACATGAATTCAGCTAACGCTTTGGTTAATTCTGTTTTACCAACCCCTGTTGGGCCTAAGAACAAGAACGAACCATTTGGTCGGTTA
>JAWUZB010000135.1:0-19964 GCA_034110505.1 Gammaproteobacteria bacterium | reverse complement strand
GTGTATGGAACCGTTTCCGATAAGCAAGTTTTGAGCAATGGCAAGCTGACTAAAATCATTCCGGTAGTAACTGCCATTGAGGCGAAAGAGTGGCCAGCACATGATCCGCACTATGCACGTCAGCGTCACCGCCTACCTTACAACGGGCTTGAGTTAGGACTCAGGCTTTGGCCACGCACGTATTGCTTATGACTACTACAATCACTATGGCTACGCTAATTTATCGCCCTTTTTCTACCCATATCGCTATTTCAACTCACGCGGTTATGGTGGTCGTCGCCATAGATAATTTTATAACTAGAGCGGCAATGCTAAGGCTGAAGAACGCGTCGTTAGATTTAGCTTGAAGACCGAAAAAAACAGCCTTCAGGCTTCCCGCTTATCTAAAAGCAAGCGAACTTGACTATAACGCTCTTTTGTTAACGGGTAACGGCTATACAGCCAAGCGCCTAGCAGGCTGAATAGGGCTACCCCAGGCCCGGCCGCCAAGCCCAATCTTAAGACCATTTCAGAGCTAACGTCTGCCGCGTCGATTGTGCCCGTTATGCCCGCAAATTCGATCGCCAGACCACCAATAAAAGCCCCCAAGCCAAAGGTTATTTTTTGAGTAAGCATTAGCGCTGAATTCAACACTCCTTCTTGTCTCATCGACGATCCGAGTTCGATTTCGTCTGCCACATCTGGCAGCATAGAACCACTGATTGTCAGATGCGCGATATAAAATGATTGATGCACAAAGACAAATGCGCCGACAATTAGTAGCAACATTGGCGAACCATTTTCGGGCAGTAGTCCGAGAATATGAAGAATGAAAGGAATTGGGCCAATAACGGTGATAATAAGAATCATCTTAACGATCGCCCCGCGCTTGCCATATGCCTTAGTCCACTTCATTGCAATCGACGATGCCGGAACCAGCGCAACCAACACACACAGCATGAAAATGCCTATCTGTTGGCTGCTAAAGCCGTAGAAATAGGTATTAATATGAATCAGCATAGTGTTGCCGACCCCCATTGCTGAAATCATCACCAAGTTAGACAACAGCAGAACTTTAGCGGCTGGGTAACGTAATAGCCCTATCACGTCGGCGAATGCGAAATACCATGGTCGAGACTGCTGTTGTACTGTAATGCACGGTAAGTTAGGGATTTGCTTGCGAGTACCAAAGATCGAAATCGTCATACCTAACAAGGCTAATATCGCTGCTACAAGACCCACGTTTTGATAACCCAAGGCCACATTTCCAGCCTTCATCGCGCTCGGTATAAGGTAAAACCAAGCACAAACTTGAATGATAATGGCAGCAATATAAGTAATCACGGTTCGGTATACAGCAATGCTAGTGCGCTCAGTATAATCGGTAGAGAGTTCTGCACCGAGAGCCATGTGCGGTACAGAAAATAGGGTTAAGAAAGTTCTAACGACAATCGCCCATGTCAAAAACCAACTGAATAACTGCAAGCTGCTTAAGTTGATTGGCGGATTAAAAATTGCGATCAGCGCTAAGCTAAATGGCAGCACCGCGAAAATCATAAATGGGTGACGCCTGCCCCATTTATTTTTTCGAAAATTATCTGATATCTGCCCGACAATCGGATCAGTGATGCCGTCTGCGATCAGAGCTAACAAAGCGGCAAGACCGGCCAAACCTGGCGACAAACCTAAAATTTGAGTGTAGTAAAAAAATAGGAAAAACTGAAAACAAGTGTCTTTCGCGGCCCAACCAGTTTGACCAACGCCATACGCTAATTTGGACGCTTTAGAGAGTTTGTTCATATTCACCCTGCGGTCAGACCGCCATCGAGAGGCATATCTATACCTGTTATATAAGACGCATCTGCGCTGGCGAGAAAGATAATACTCTTCGCCACCTCACTGCTAGTAGCAAAACGCTGCATCGGGATTTGACGAATTAAGTATTGCTTTGCTTTTGCCACGTCGTTGAAGATGTCTCGGCCGACCAACTGTTTTACTAATTCGTCACCCATTCCATTATCGATCATACCGGGGTTAACGCAATTGACTCGAATCGACTGCTTGCTGGCGGCTAATTCTAAAGCTAGGGATTTACTGAATAGCTGCAACCCGCCTTTGGTCATACTGTAGAGCACTTGTGAGGCCGTGCCGACCAGGCCTGCGACCGAGGAGACATTAATAATCGCCCCGCTTTGCCCAACTGAGAGAGAATCAAGCATTAGGGGAATCGAAGTTTTACAGCCTAGAAAGACACCGCGCAAGTTGACGTTTACTTGATAATCAAAGTCAGCATCATCCGAATCCACTAACCGCTTAGCCTGATGCACACCGGCGTTATTGACTAAGACATGCAGCTTGCCTGTGCGATTACTGATCACGTCTAGAACATTCAGCCACGACTGCTTGAGCGCCACATCATGCTGCACAAAAAAAGCATTGCCACCACCACTAAGAATATCGCTTACCACCGACTCGCCGCACTCTTGATTGCGGCCAGTGACACAGACGGTAGCGCCGCGATCGGCAAATTTCCTCGCGGTCTCAGCGCCGAGTCCCTTAGTAGAGCCGCTTACTAAAACGGTTTTGCCATCAAAGGAGAACACCTCTATTAATCTTTTTGTTGTGTGTTTGGATGGCCTTCTAGCCATGTAACAACGGCGTTAAAGTCAGTTACTGGCATTATTGGGGTAGCGCTCTGAAATCCATGCAGGCTGAAGAGAAAGTTCTCATGGCCCTGTTGTTGAATATAATCGAATGGCGCTAATTTTAGCCCCGTGCCTACGGTCCAACACATATCAACCTCTTCACTGGTCATGATTTCTCGCTGCACTAGCAAGCAGGCATTAGCGGCAACAGCGACCATTAATAGCGAGAATAACAAGTTAGTTTTTTGATCCGCGACTTCAAAGCCTTTTTCGGCATAGGCTGGTGCCGGGTAATCATAAAATCCGCTGCCCGATTTCATGCCTAATTTGCCAGCCGAAAATAAGCGGTCGAAGTAAGCAACAACATTTGTCGCTAAAGCATCATCAGGGTTTTTACTGCTTCGATTTCGCCAGCTATCGCAGACCATATCAAGGCCAAACATGTCCATCATTCCGAATGGCCCCATGGGTGCCTCTAACCTGTTGATCCAAGCACGGTCGATCGACTCTACACTATATTGACCAGAGAGAACTAGCCCTAAGGACATTCCAAGCAACGGCCCCAATAGGGCATTCAAACCATAACCTGGATACTCTCGCTTCATTACAAGCGGTACGCCAGCCAAACTATGAACGTAAGCAACCAGCGCTTGGATCGTGGCGGGTGAGGTTTCTGAACCGCCAACAATATCAACTAGCGGCGATGCTAAATAGGAATGTAATGCAGCGAATCGCTGTCGCTTAGTGACGGTCGCCTCAATCTCTGAAGGCAATAAAGTGGAGGTATTGGTGGTAAGGATTGTATGCTCATCACAAAGCTTATCGAGCTTTGCATGCAGTGATTGCTTTACCGATAGCGATTCATGAATTGACTCACTGACCAAGATTGAATTTGCCACCGCCGTGGCTAGATCACGCTCTGTTGAGATATTCGCTAAGGCACTGCTTAGCTGTTCGCTCGATAGGCCACGATGAGGTGCAAGTTGTTGCGCAATAGCCTCTAATGTAGTCGGCACTCGGCTCAAGCAATCGGCATCGCGATCATTGAGCACTACTTTATAACCTGCCAGCGCCGCCACTAGTGCATTGTAACAGCCCATAGTGCCAGCACCGACGAAACATATTTTGTTATTATTTTGCTTCATATTCTCTAATCGAGATAGTGTTGCTATGTCAAAATCCGTGCTGGATTGTCTGGCAATATTAAGTTGACGCTGCCCTTTGCGGTCATCGACGGGAGCTTTGCCAAAACAGGCAGATCGGCAAGCGCATTAACAATATGAAATTGGGTAGGGTTTTGCTCCCAGGTTAACCGTTGCCAATCAATATGGCCCTCGCCTACCATCGCCTCGCGATAAATAGTTTCTGATGGAAAAGTAGTAAATTCATTGACCGCATTGCCGCCACCAGCTACGCCGGGAAAGTAGCGCCAAGCCATTGGGTGATTACCCGCTTTCTCAGCGGCAACCGCGGCGCCTATTTCGGCCTCAGTAGGCGGTCGCAGATTATCGATGCTCAGATCAACAATCTTATTATCAAAATGATTAGCGCTAGAAGACCAGCGGTCATCGCCGATAGTAATGTCGTCGATACTGGCAAATATCTTCGGAATTCCCTGTAATTCACGGCCAGTTAAGATTGGATCAGCAAGATTCTCCCACATCACCAGCGTATAAGTGCCGGAGAGGGTTTCTTCTGGGCCCTCATACACCACCTGAGCATTAACGGCGATCAAGTTATAACCGTGTCCAGCAAGCCAATCAATTTTTCGATTTTGGGCACATACAACCGTCACCACGGGCACATCCG
Organism: Gammaproteobacteria bacterium; assembly: GCA_034110505.1. Taxonomy (GTDB): domain Bacteria; phylum Pseudomonadota; class Gammaproteobacteria; order Arenicellales; family Arenicellaceae; genus Arenicella. The sequence continues at coordinate 15,531 of JAWUZB010000135.1, read as the reverse complement.
CAACTCTAAACGGTGAGGGTATGTGGGCGCTAAGTTTGGCCGCGTCGGTGACGTAACTAATCGCCATCATTGTCACATCATGATACCAACCGCTGCTTTCGACCCCAGTATATCTGGGCCCAAAGTGGGCTGGCATCATGTAACTGTATTTTTGCTCTAACTTAAACATGCTTATATCCACTCAACCTTGGGACTGATGCCCAAAAAGAGGTTTAAATTAATACCACTAAACTTGTAGTGGTGCTAAAATAATACTCAATAACTTGCTTGTCAACAATTATTGTTTAGTTATAGTTACATTGCGTGCTGATTTAAGTGACCCGCTTGACGGAATTTATTATCATTCGACTACGTTAAAATCAAATCTTTGATCAGATTTTCCACAAAAGGACTCATGCCTACCTCACCTGCCACTACGAAACCACGAATACGCCGCACCCAAGAGCGAGCAAGCGCGACACGCGCAAACTTAATTGCGGCCGGGCGATCGCTATTTTCTCAACGTGGCTTCGATGGCGTATCGTTAAGAGACATCGAAAAAAAAGCCGATGTTAAGCGCGGGCTGGTTGCCTACCATTTTGAAGAAAAAGAGAATTTCTGGAAATTTGTAGCCGATCAAATATTCCAAGAAATGGCCGGTGAATTCGAGCAACGCCTTGCGATTCTTCACGAACTGCCTGAAGACGGCCGTCTTAGCTTTTTAGTTCGTTTTCATGTTGGTTATCATGCCCGCAACCCTGAACTAAGTAGACTCATGAGTCAGGAAGCAATTCAAAATACATGGCGAATAGATTATCTGATCGAAACCTATATTCGCCCTTCAGTAGCAAATTTGAAGGTGCTGACATCGGCTACTTTAAATTTAACCGACGCCCAATTTATGCACTGGTATTACATCATGGTGAGTGCCAGCTCAACGGTGTTTTCGTTCGCACCTGAATGCCGACAGTTATTTGGTGTTGACCCGTGCGAGAACGAATTCGTCGAAGGGCATGCGAAGATGCTTATTGATATGTTATTCAATTCAAGCAAATAGCTCGGTAGCGGTGGTTAATTTACCAACAATGACCAGAGCCCTTATAGCAAAGAACCCACTGACTCAATATAGCTTCGCCAACCACCGAACGACGAAATATCTTCGGCATGATCTAAGCCATATGGTTCGCAGATAAAACTACTAAGCCATTCGCCGTCGGCTGTTTCAACTTTACCAATCCCCAGTGGTGCCGGTATACCGGCAACAAAGCTGCCAAAGTTTTGCTGCGGCACCTGCCAAATTTCTATTTCGATTTGAGTACCGGCGGTCACCCGTTTTAATCCAGGGCGATGGGGTGGGCCACCCGCCAGAGCGTATAATTGGTAAGCCTTACTAGTCGTGGTTGTTTGTATTAGTGTAGCGCCACGCTCAGTCAGCTGCCAATTCAACGGCATTCCATCTAGATGATGCCGATCTCAAGCGCTCGCAAGACAGCGCGCGTTCGGTCCCTTACGCCGAGTTTCGAGAGCACGCTTGAGACATGATTCTTAATGGTTCCTTCCGATTTACTCAACGCAACCGATATCTCTCGATTGCTATAGCCGCTAGCGACCAATCGCAGAACTTCGGTTTCCTTAGGCGAAAGCGATTGCGGCTCTGGCAAGGAATCAAAATTTCCCTTTTGACTTTTTAAGCCGCGCAACAAGGTGTCGGTAATCGCTGGTTGCACGATTGTCTCACCTTTGTGAACCGCTTCAATAGCATCGATTAAACTCTCAAGTGATACGTCTTTAAGCAAGTAACCTTGGGCTCCAGCTTGCAAGCCCTGCAATACCAACTGATGATCGTCAAAGGTGGTCAAAATAATTACCGGTGTTTCAAACTCAGCTTCGCGCAGGCTCTTTATGGCATCTATTCCATTCATCCTTGGCATGCGAATATCCATTAAAAATACATCGGGTTGATACTCTTCGGCTAGGTCTATCGCTCGTTCGCCATCATCTCCCTGGGCGACAACGGTAACCTTGTCAGACAAGCTTAACAAGCTTTCTATACCGCTGCGGACCAAGTTTTGGTCGTCGATAATTACCACTTTGATTGTCATATTAGTTTGGTGCAGTCACTTGCAGCTTAAAGATTGGTGAAGACTCGATTTGCAACTGACCACCAAGCCGTTCGACCCGCTCGCGCATACCGATCAAGCCATTGCCCATTTGTAAATCATCACAACCGTTACCGTCGTCGGTGTAGTTTAATAAAATTTTCTCGCCTTGAGTAGTCACCGTAATAGTCGCGGTATGCGCGCCGCTGTGCTTCAAGGTATTGGTGATAGCCTCTTGCACTAAGCGCAGAAAGACCTCGGCGGTTTTGACATCGTCAAGTTGTATTTGATCGTCGATCTGCAATGAAATTTTTAATCGTGGAATATCGCGAATCGTGATTTCAAGCAGCTCTTGCAGATTGAGGACCGGCATATCACGCAGTTCACTAACCGCTTCACGCACATCACTCAATAACAATTTTGAAAGCGCGTGGCACTGATCAATTTTTTCTTTTGCTTCGCCATTACTAATCCGGCCAGCGACCTGAAGATTGATTGTTAACGCGGTTAGGTGGTGACCGAGTAAATCATGAAGGTCTCGCGCAATTCGAGTACGTTCACTCTCACGCGATACTTCGCCGAGTAAATGTTGGGTTGCTAATAGCTCACGATTTAGTTGCTGAGTTTTTTCATTGGCATGTTGTGACTCTTTGGCGGTAGTTGCCGAGAGTAGTGCGAATACGTGAAACGTGCCTACCAGTAATGTCTGTATCAATGGATTGGAGTCTTCCCAAACCACATAGCGCAGCACAAACCACGCCACGTTAACAATTAACAACCAGGTCCAGCAGCTTTTGGCCGATAGATAAAACGGCGTACAAGCGACCCATATAATGGTGTAAATGAAAAAAATGTCGGTCGGAACACGCCAACTAAGCATAAAAATCAGTAGCGGCATTAGCCAGAGAGCAAGACGACGAATGCCCTCCCTACTCTCGTCAATCGAATGACTGGTAACCAAGTATATGGCAAAAATAATCAACCACTGCCAAATCATTACTTCCGCAAACGCTGGCTGTTGCCACATGACTAAGCCGCTTATAACGGTAATTACTAATGCCGTGCCTACCCCACCTAGCATTTGATAAAAATCATTTCGTGTATTCATGGCAACATTATTCCCTATTCTTGATCGCACTGCATAGGCCAAAAGTCATGGTTTCAAATCATTACCTTTCGCACTTATGGATAGTAGCGCGCATGGTTAATATGAATGCAGATCATTTACGGAGATACCCATGTCATTTACTTACCAAGCTCTACTCATCATTCACGTTACTATCGGCTTTTTATCGTTGCTGCTCTTTTGGATACCCATTGTCGCAAAGAAAGGCAGCCCCTTGCACATTCGCACCGGTCACTGGTACGCCAAAGCGATGTATGCCGTAGGCTTTAGTGCGCTAGTGTTAGCATTGATGATGATGATTGATCCGATCTCATTCAAATTCCCTGTTAATGACTTTAGCGCTGAAAAAAGCATTAAAGTCGCTGCAGAGTTACGTGGTTTCGGCTTGTTTCTATTAGCCATCTCGATCTTAGTCTTGGTTGGGGTAAGGCATGGCTTGCAATCGGTTAGAGCAAAAGGCAATCAAGCCTTGATGCGGCGCGCCGATAGTTTACTGATCAACCTAGCCTTGTTGTCGGTCGGCATTTGGCTTGGAGTTGCCGCCGCCGGAGGCTCGCCGATGAGTGTTTTATTTTACGTCTTCGCGGCGCTTTGTTCGGTCACCGCGATTAACAACCTACGCTTTTGCCTAAAACATAAAGTCACACGAGGCGAACAAATAGTCGCACACATCGGCGGAATAATTGGCGCTGGCATCGGCTCGCATACGGCTTTCTTTGTCTTTGGAGCCAGTCGCTTTTTGGCCGAATTATTAACTGGCTATGCGGTCATTATCCCGTGGATATTACCCGGCGTGGTAGGTACTTTGATTATCGCTCAACAGGCGACAAAATACCGCCCACGTAAGGCGAAAATAACAGCTTAGCGTTAATTTATTAAAGCCTTGATCTCAGTAATGTTCACTCATTGACCGACCGCTAAATTTTTTGATTTTCATTTATTGGCAGCATCGTCATCTAAATACTGATGGCGACAAGGCTATTGCATAGACCTCTTCACATATGACAATACGACATAACAATGCCTCTGTTAATGTAGCAGTACACAAATTGAGGTTTTAAAATGAAAAATAAGTTAGGCAGACGTTCATTCGTCAAATTCGCAGCCGGTTCCTTATTGGCTATTCCAGTATTGGCGAATATCAAATTAGCCGCCGCCAATGACGCCGAGAAATTAGCCGAAGATGACCCCATGGCAATGGCCCTTGGTTATAAGGAAGATACTGCCAGTGTCGATGCCGCTAGTCACCCGAATCACAAACCTGAACAAAATTGCATTGGGTGTGTGCTCTATCAAGGTGATGATCCTGCATGGGGCGGCTGCGGCGCCTTCCCAGGCAAGAAAGTTGCTGGCAATGGTTGGTGTGTTGCTTACGCAGCCAAGCCGTCTTAACAATTTATCTGACGGCTCAATAGATTAATCGCAAAGCTCTTGAGACCGGGCTTTGCGATTTTTTTCATTGCCTACATGAGCGTCAGAAGTGGCGAGAAGTCGAACCTAGTGATTTCAATCACTCTTAAGCAATGACGCACGTAATGTCTTCGAGCGCTTATCGTCTCCATCATGACTCCAACCTGGGGCCAGAAACAAATAGCCTAGTTTGTCTTTCCAACGTTCGGCTCGAGCTACGTCACGCATAATCGCAGCATACTCATGCGTTGCTACGTAAATAGGGCGTAGTGATGTGATGTTTTGGGTTAAACCGTATTTTACTTTTTCACTATCCACTTCCTTAGAAAAACTTGCGAACATCCTATCCCAGATGATCAGCACGCCACCATGGTTACAATCTAGGTAGGAAATGTTTGAGGCATGATGGACTCGATGGTGTGACGGTGTGTTAAATACTAATTCAAACCAATTAGGCAGTTTGCCAATCAATTCTGTATGCAACCAATATTGATAAAAAAGATTCAACGACATCATCGTGAAAATCATTAATGGGTCAAAACCAAGTAGTGGTAACGGCAGCCAGAAGGCGTATTTATGTACTCGCTCGCCAACACCTTGCCTGAGCGCCGTCGCAAAGTTCATCTTTATAGCCGAGTGGTGGGATACGTGCCCCGCCCACATTAATCTCACTTGGTGATTCAGTCGATGAAACCAGTAGTAAATAAAGTCATCCAGAAAAAACAATAAAACCCATGCCCACCATTGCCTTTGTACTACCTCAGCGAGCGGGCTTAGCGGCGCTAAATAGTAAAAAGCAACAAACGCCAGAAGCTTAGGTGCAAGGTCAACAAACGACACGAAAAACATCATCCACAGCGACGCTTTAGTATCACCAGCCTCAAACAGATCTAAGTTTTTCTTACGGTTATGCCGCCACTCTAGCGCCAAGGCTAGAAAAAATATCGGCAAGAAGTAGTAAATTAAATCGTCTTTCGAAAACTCGGTCAGAATATTCTGAAAACTCATATGTTAAACCTTAATTGTTGCCGTCGTAGTTTGGCTATGGACATTCGTCATGCAGTCAGCTTAAACACTCTAAATGCAACAAACTGCGTATGCTCAAAGGCAATGATCTAAAGGTAAACTATACATAACCACCGACAAAAGTAAGTATAGACTTTACATAAATCGCATATTCCATGCGAAAACGTTATTGGCAATAGCTCGCGGCATTGTATTAACTCGTAGTTGCGAATCAAAATTGTTCGAGTATTTTTAAGTCTTCATTAATAAAGGATTGATTTTTATGACTTAATTTTTTTTATCGTACACACTACTTTGTCAACTTGTGCGATTTACCAACGTAGCTACTAGATAGTTTGCAAGTTGTGGCCTAATTTTGGCCCTAATAAGAGTGACAATAGGGTTTGGTAAGTGAAAACAGTAGTAATGTTATTGTCGTTTCTTGTAAACGATCACGGAATCATTCACCGGGCGGTCTATGAGACTGAGTTCGATAATTGCTATCAAGCTGTGCAAACCGCGCTAAGTAAAGCTTGGATCGATTATGTTGACTCAGGAAAAGCCGACGAAGTTAGTGTCGTCAGCGGCGGGTAATTTGAAACGAACTCACAATCGATCTCGGCCACGCGCCTTGTGATATTTCAATGATCGACAAGAAACATTCTACATCAACTCTATTTACTTTTTTGAATGATCAAATGTGGCCCTTTATTGTAATTATGAGCCTAACCTTTTCACGATTTCACCGATCCGCTTAATCGATTCATAGGTATCGGTGATGAACAATGTCCGAAGCTGTTGCAAAGCAAAAATGTCTTGGTCGTGCACCAATCGTGGTTACAATGAGAATAGACCTTGAGGCATCGGCGCACTCTTTTTCGAAAATTTAGCCATTCGGTTTATCTCGAAAAATCGAGTTCTCATAACTACGCATTTAGGCTCGACCCTCGTCACCTTGCCTAGATTATAGCGTGATATGTTAGGTTTAAATATCATCGATCTTTTACATTGATATACATTAATCGCAGAATAAACTGAGCCTAGCTTGACGTGAGTGATCAAAATAACAGACGTGCACTTTTAGACGGGATAAAAAAGATTTCTCGGATACTGGGCATTTGTATGGCGACGCCCATTTTCATTTGGCTTATTATCGGTTTTATTCCGGTAGTACCATCGATCATTGATGTGTTCGGGATGGGAGGCCTCAGGATACCAACCGGTGTGGTAATTGGCGGTTTAATGCTGGCGGCTTTTGGTTTCGAAGATATCTAAAGCTGCTTACTAGAATAACTATTCGCCCTTTGCGAATGAGCTTTACTTATTAATTGGAGACCACATTATGTTCAAAATATCCGACTTTTTTATCTTATTGGCTGTAGCTGTTTCATTTGCTGTTTCTGGGTTCTCTTACTTCAATGGGTTTGAAACTCAGGGTCTGTTTACGGCCATTTGGGTGCCATCAATTTTAGCCTTTGGCATTTACTTTAAACTCTCAGTATTGCTTGCCCGGGGAGACAAAAAATGAGTGCCGATTTCTTACTAACGATCGCAATTATTGTATTCGCTCTAATGTTTGTAGGTTTATTTTTAACCTATCGAGAGTTCCATCAAGGCGCACCAAAAAAACAGGAAGATGGCCAAGAAGATCTTGCTGAATCACCACATAGTGACGTCTAATGTTTACAGCAATCCTCCAGACGGAAGACTGATCAGTGCGTTAGTTTTGACTCTGGCTGGTTAGTTAGGCGTAAGAATTAAGACTGATTTTGATCAACCATGCCGAGGAATTTTAGAAAAATTCTTCTTTCCTTGATGGCCGCATAAACTCTACTTTTAGCATCAGTTAAAAATGGGGAGATTACCAAACGGCACGCTCAACACCGATTGGCGCATGGGTTGTTGCGTCAAAATTTCATCAACCAATAGTGCCGCACTTTCTTCCATGCGTCGCGCTCCGCAACTGGGGGCAGATGCCACGACGTTCGCCTAAAGCGCCTACTTTTGGTACAACTGAAAGCAAGCAGTCGCTCCGCTTGACACGTATCGCAGAGCAAGCGTAGAAACCCGTGCTTCAGTCGACCGCATTTGAGGTATTCCTCAAACTCCCTACGAACATATCTGGGCAGGGGTTTCCCCTCGATGGCCATCAAGTCAACTAGCCTAAGGTAGTAAACGAGGCCATGGAAAAATAGAGCGATTCTTCGAGTGATTCAAAGCAACCGAGTAGTTGAAAGAGGCCGGCCCAAATCCAAATGGCGATACTCAATGCGGCTAGTAGCCAAAGAGTTGATGCAGATAGTACAAAGACAACCTTAAAGGTATTGGTTGGCTCTGACGTTATACCTTGGTTGTTCCTTTTTGTGTGGCTCATTGCTTTAAGGCGCATGATCGCGAAGCGAATAAACCACACTTGAACTAAGATCGTGATCGGTATCACCAGCGAGTCGAGAAATATTTGCGTGATGATACTGTTCATTTAACCAACACGACTAGCGCGCGCTATTATTGACAGGCAGAGCTACCTCTCAATCGGTCGAGTCTACGCTATGCTTATCGACCGGGTCTTTAGGGCAATATTGTTCTAAGCTATCACACCAGCTGTTTGGCTCAATGGCTTGCATGCCGTTACGAACCTGGCGATATGCAGCCGTATGCAGGTACACCTCACGCCGTAATAGATTGAAATAGCTGATTGGCTCGAAGCCTTTTACTGCGTGCCAGACATTGAATGACATCGCTTCGCACATTTCATTTTGTGCGGCGCTATCAAAGCCTTGCTGTGGAATGTGCACCCGCGCGATTGGCACGTATGGAGACTTCTCTTCTGACCATTCGACCGTTGGGTCTTCAATTGGCATACGGTCATTAGGCTTTCGTATCTGAGCCATGAATTGAAAACAGGTATCTTGCTTGCTTAGAACTTTCTTCATTGCTTCTCTAAGAAAATTAGGCTGAGAATAGTCGACCCCCGGTGCTTGATAGTTCTCGCAGGCTTTGGCGCTGTACTTTATCTGGTTGGGCCCAAGATTATATGGCGTCATACTGTAATACTGAGCTGATAGAGGTGTAGCCGGTGCTGTTTTTCGTGTGCCCAGTGCAAGGTACAGCTGCCTTAAACGCCACTCAAAAGGGTTTAGATAGTGGGCACCAAAAAAATAGCTAAACGGTGCCCCACGAGCTACAGCTTTCTCTAGTTCACGATAATCAGCGGTCGAGCGAATAAAAAACGCTGGTGAGTTAATCATCACAAAATCCTGGGTCTTACCGGCCAAGAGCGGCGGTAAGAGCTGTTCACCGGGTACGTTCATGACTTTGATCGCCATGCCGCGCGCGTCTTTTTTAGTGTCGACAAGGGCTGGTACGGTGCCATTAGAGAAACGTATCCAGGCTTGGTACTTACCAGGGTTTTTGAAGATTCCGTGGTTGTAGGTCGCTTGTGATTCAAACACTTCAAAGGTGGCTCTGACACAGCCATGCGGTTTTGAATGTGCGTCGCGCTGATATTGTGGCGTGCGTTCCATGGTGACGATCTTACGGATTGATTCGACAATAGCGGCGGTCTCGGTGCGCCTATTTGCTTTGCCCAACGGGGTGTTATCTACCAAGGCGGCGTCAGGGTCTCGTAACGCGGCCGCTAACATTTGTGCTGCAAAAACAGACACAAATAACAATGCGTAACCGAGTACTACAAGCAGTAGAAGTTTTATGATTTTTTTATACATTAGAGTCCTGCTCCGTAGCCGCCAAGATGATTTGAATCTTTTTCTTCAGGCTTAATCGATGCCTCGGCTTGGCCGGGCCATTGAACGTCGCGACAATGGGGTTCAGGTTCTGGTTGAGGGCGTTCGCCGTCTTTATGGGTCTTCAGATATTCCACCAGTGCAAGCCGCTCACGTTGAGTGAATTGGCGGCAGTAGCCTGGTCGATCCGGTAATTCATACCCTATGACACCATCGCCACACAGGCCATCGTTGAACTCATGCCCTAGGTTGGAGTTGCCGGTGATTGAGGTATCAAACTTAAACGCGCCTTTGAATTTACCGACCTCAAGCCCAAGCGTTGCGGGGTTGTATTCTTTACGACCTAAGTAAAAAACTTGGTCACGCTCTTCACTTGGTGAGAGCAGCTGAAAGATACTTGGCACTGAGCCATTGTGCAAAAACGGCGCAGTAGCCCAGACGCCTTCGAGTGGGCGAGGGCGGTATGCTCGCCAGTTTTCTGGCGTATCACTCTCGCCAAAACCATTGAGGTCAGCGACTTGCTCTTGTTCGCCAGCGACAATCCCATAACCGTTATGTTCTATCAAGACCCATTGACGGTACTGTTTTGCTCGAACTTCACCGCCTATGAACCCTAATCCTTCGGCGAAGCCGGTCTTAGTTGGGTCTGCAATACTGGCAGGGTCGGGTAACCTTAGAAAGGAACCGTTAGCCCTTAGCTGTTTGATTTGATCAACTAGCGGGCTAATGTCGTAGCGATTATTCAGCATATTACTGGCCGATGTTGGGTCGGTACCAATGTGTTCTAGCGGAATGTGAATCAGCTCCCAGTACCAGTCGCGTTTATATTGCAGTTGAAACTCAGGTTCGGGCTTGCCCAGTCTTTGGCTGTCGCTAACTTTAACCGTGGGGTGATTTCGAGTGTCCTTCAGTTCGATCAATGTGCCGTCGTTATTGGTCATAGTGGGGCCATGACAGGTGGTGCACTTATGCGTCTTGCCTGCGTCAGCGTGGTTTATATCGCCATTAACGGCCTTTCTCGGGAATGGCCCATGGCAAGAGGCGCAGGTATCCGCAAAAATCGTAGCACCTTCGGCCGCTAGTGTTTGGTCAACTCGGCCCATTAAGTCTTCAGGCCATTGAGGTGGTTTAAGAAATTGTAAGGTGGTTTCAATGCAATGCAACTCAGGCACCATGACTGAATTGTCATACAGCTTAGCGGCATGCAGCAGATTGATTTTTGCGCGAGTGCCTAGAGATTCATTAATATTGCGCGCCATTGCTTGGCTGACTGTGCCCATCCATTGTACCCAGTCAAAGGCCCAGATGTCCCATAGGTGAGGGTAATTGACAGGCGCGTCGGCGGTACGGTAATTGTCGGGGCTAATATAGTCGCCATAGACAGTATTGGCGATTCGACCTAAGGCATCCGTACGGCCATAACCTTCGGTGGTGGGGTACAGTGATCCGTTGTTTTTGGCGTAGACTAGCGCTTGCTCAATAGACGACCAGGTTGCCTCGCGTAAGTTTTTCTTTTCAGTTGCATACTCTGACTCGGGAACGTCTTTTAGTACTTTCTTAGCAAAACGGTTAAATTTTAGTGGGTTTAGGTAGGTGGTGCTCAGTGAGACAATACTATTAGCGATGAATTGAGTCGGCTCCAGCGACGGTAAAGCGTGGCCGCCTGGGCCGCCGTCAATCACCATCGCTGTACCGCGAAAAGTTATCTGAGCTGAATGACACGCCGCGCAGCTAACATCCAACATTTTCGCCTTAGTCTCGGGGTTGTAATGCCATGTTAGCCCAACCGGCAGATCGGCGGGGTTGTTAACATTGGGTTTCTTTGCTGGGTCGTATATGTAGCCCAATTGCTGCATATACTCTCGGGTCACTAATGGCTTTTTTCCGACCGGCTTTTCGAGATTGCTAATCCAGTCGTATTGAAGGCCGAAAAATTCAGTGCCTTGCGGTATGCGATAATAATGTTGACGTTGTTGATCGCACCAGCCTTGGTAGCTTACTTGCTGAAGATCATTATTGGGGTCATCCGGATTGCTGTTTTGTGGTGCCGGGTTAGTGCAAACTTTATCGCTACTGGGCGTCAAGAAGCGGTATTCACTAATCTCGGTGTATTGCGGAATATTTGGGTAGTTAGAGATGGTCCAAAGATAGCTAAAGGCGCCTACGAAGATTAGCACCAGTAGCGACACGATAGTCTTTAAAATGGTTTTCCAATGCAGTAGTCTTTTCATAATAAGCTCTTAGATGGCTGTAACCGGCGGTTCAAAATCACTGCCGTTGTGGTTCAATTTTAGACCGGCAATTGCGGATGGCATTTTTAACAAATAGCCAGCACCGCCACAGGTTATGAAGGCTGTTTTCATGTCGTCGCCACCAAAACAAATGTTGGATGGCAGCGGGGCAATTGAACCATCGGGAATGGTTATCTCTTGGTACTCGACCGCTCCGTCTGGAGAGATGATTGAAATTCCGCCGTTGACCACTGGCGTATTGCCTTGCGGTAGCATAGTCGCCAGATAAAGGTTGCCTTCCACATCGACAGCCATCGAGTCGAGAATTGCTTGCCCTTCGAGCTGCGCAGTGAGCAGGTATGCACCGTCAAGTGATGCAGGGTTACGCTTTACTTCTCCCGCGCCAGATAATTCAAAATACATAACTTTACGTTCATAAGTAAGCGCAAAGTAAAGTCTAGTGCCATCTGGTGAGAGCGCAATACCGTTGGGTGAGTTTAGCGGGTAGACCATTTGCGTGATGGTCTTTTGATCGGGGCTTACATAATAAAGAGCCGTGATATCGCGGTCACGCTCGCGCGTTTTTCCAAAATCAGAGAACCAAATACCGCCCGCTTGATCAAAAACTAAATCATCAGGGCCTTTTAAATCGAACGCTGGATTCCATGCAGGGTAGGCCGCTCCGCTTGGGTTAGGGTAGCCGCGTTCTGTGCATTCGGTAAACAGGGTAGTGACTTCTCCGCTAGCGGCATCAACTTTTTGTAAGGAACCACCCTTATAGGCCGCCCCCTGGGGTTGATTGCCTCCAACCCATATTATCTTATCTTTGTTAACGCCGGGAATCGGCATCCATTCGAAGCCGCCGTCATTGCAAATATAGACGCACCCATCGGGGCCTACGGCCGCACCATTGGGGCCACCGGGTAGCTGTGCAATAGTTGTGGCGGTGCCGCAGGGAGCGATCTTGCTAAGTCGTTGGCCTTTAATTTCGACCAAAATAATACTGCCATCGTGGCAGTGAATTGGCCCTTCGGGATACTCCAAGGTTGAACTTATAATTTCTATCTTAGACGTATCGAGCTTGGGACTATTGCACCCAGAGCTTTCAGACTTAGAGCTTTCAGACTTAGAGCTTTCAGACTTAGAGCTTTCAAGATTAGTGGATTCAAGCTTTGACATGCGGTGAGCCTCCAATGGCTACTTTTGATTATTATTATCTTCGTTCAGGCCGATAAATCCATGCTCTTTTAGCCCGCCACAAAAGGCCTCAACATCATCCGCACCCGACGTTTCTAAGGTCAGTTCAGTGTAGTACAAATCGGCGGTTAGGAAAGGGTTAATCTCCTTTACGCTGTTTAATGATTTTTTGGCACTTTCAATATCGCCCAATACGCAGAAAGCGTTGGCTATTAACAAATGGCTGTGCATCCAACCTGGTTGCCCAGCCAGATTGAGTTCAGCGTATTCAATTGCTTGCTCATGATTGCCTAAGCGCTGTTCCGCGAGTGCGCGAAAATAGTTCCAATACGCTGAAGATGGGTGTTTTGGCGCTGTGATAAAGTTTTGCTCTAATAGATCAATCGCTTCGTGGGCACCATCTTTCCCGCTGGTAACCGCTAGAACTAAGGCCAGGTAACCTCTTGCGATTAAGTTTAACGGTGCGATCTTGATAGCATTGCGAAGCGCCAACGTTGCACGCCGACCCTCACCAAGGTGCAGCCAAGCAATGCCGGCATTCTCTAATACCTCGATATCCGACGGTGCTAATTGATAGGCCCTATCAATATGTCGTCTAGCTTCTTTCATGCATTGACCATAGTCACTGCAGGTACCGGCAATTAATTGCTGAGTACGCAACATAGCCAAGGCCGCGTGCGCGCGAGCGTAATCGGGTGAAAGTTTAATCGCTTGTTGCAGGTAGCTACTGGCTTCTTCGACTCCTTTTTGAGAGAAGGCCGTTAACCAAAAATGATACGCTTTTTGTACCAATCCCCAGGAGTCTAGCTGGTGATAGGGGATCTCTTCTGCGAACGCTGTCTGGGCAAACTTAACTTCACCGAGCACGGTGCCGACAATGCATCGCGCTATATCATGTTGTACTTCAAAGACGTCTTCGATATCGCGCTTGTAGGTGCGCGCCCAAATTTCCGTTTCGCTATCGATGTCGGTGAGTTCTGCGGTGACTTGAATACGGTCGCCAACGTGCTGAAGGTTACCGGATAAGACGAACTTGGCATTAAGTTGCTCAGCCATTTCTTTGAAGCTGTTACCTCTGGTATGTGCGCGATAAGAAGATAAACGAGAACTAACCCGAATAGTTGGCACCATCGTTACGTGAACGATAATCTCCGACGTTATGCCGGCGGCGATAAATTCGTCGTCTGGATTACTCGATAATGAGTCGAAAAGCATTACTGCGATTGAGAAGTTTCTATCGTTACTCGGCATTGGTGCATTACGGATAGGCGTATTGTTAGTTATAATCTTTTTTAGCGGCTCCAAGTAAGAGCTGGTATGGCTGTTTTTGGTCGCTCGCCTGAGTAAGGGCGTAAGCACATAACGCAAGGCTCCGTAAATGATACCTGCGATAACTGCGATAGCTGCCAATGCTGATAGCGCAGACTCATTGTCTGACAACCATTTAACCAGCAGGTTTAAAATTTCCAATACGTAATCCCGTTATATTTCATTGCTGTCGAAGCGTCGATCATTCCAATGGCAATGTGCGAATTCAACTTGTCGACGTAACACTTGTTCTTTAGCTTAAAAGATGGAGTGTAAAAATGAAACAACGAAGACGAATATATTATTCATAAAAGAATAAGGCATTAATGTGGGATCGCTCACGATAGCGGAGAGAGAAATTATCTCAAGAGCTCTCGCTATGAGACTATCGCTTAGAACAATTGCGACTCAAATTAGCCGATCTCCTTCTACTGTCAGTCGTGAAGTTAAGCGAAATAAAGGCTGGGATTGCTACCGAGCCGCTGCGGCAGATGGAATGGCTTGGCGACGACCGTTACGCCCAAAGCCGTGCAAGCTAGCGGGAAAATTAAAGTTAGTAGGAGTAATCAGCGAAAAGCTACAATGTGAATCGTCACCAGAACAAATATCTGGCTGGTTAAAGCGAGAATATTCTCACGACAAGAGCTATCACGTGTCACACGAAACAATATACAAAAGCCTATTTATACAGACAAGAGGCGTATTAGAGAAAGAACTGCTAGCATGTTTGAGAAGTCGCAGGGTGATGCATGGGTCTCGTCATGCTACTCGCAAGGGTAAGGGCTTAGGAGGGATAGTCGATGCCGTTTCTATAAGAGAACGACCCGCTTCACTAGAAGATCGTGCGGTTCCTGGGCACTGGGAAGGCGACTCAATTGCTGGATCGAACAATAGTCATATCGCCACAATAGTTGAGAGGCATTCTGGTTATGTGATGCTTGTGAAAGTAAAAAATAGTTCTACAGATACGGCTATCAAAGCACTTATAAAACAATCTCGAAAATTACCTAGCGAATTATATAAGTCCCTCACATGGGATCGCGGATCAGAACTAGCTGGACATAAGAAGTTCACTCTGGCGACAGATATACAGGTGTACTTCTGTGAATCACATAGCCCTTGGCAGCGTGGCTCAAATGAAAATACTAATAGATTACTAAGACAGTACTTTCCAAAAGGAACTGACTTGAAACCCCATTCGCAAGCACAGCTAGATAAAGTCGCAAGAAGGCTCAACGACAGACCAAGAAAAACGTTAGACTTTGAGACCCCTGCTGAACGGTTTAACGCGTGTGTTGCGTCGACCGGTTGAGATCACCACTCAGAGCGGTCGTTGGAATGCAAAGCTTGATACCAAATACTTTCGCTTGATAGCGTCATCCTGAGCGTAGCCGAAGGATCTGATCAAAAGCTTGTGATCCTTCGGGTACGCT
>JAWUZB010000134.1:0-7012 GCA_034110505.1 Gammaproteobacteria bacterium | reverse complement strand
CGCGTTCAGCTTGAGTTGTCATCGCGCGCATAATTGGTGGTTGAATGATCGGTACCAAAGCCATGTATGAGTAGGCGGCTACGGCCACAGCACCGAGCAAATCAGGTGATAGTTTACTGGTGACGAAGATCGCCGTTGGGCCGTCAGCGCCACCTATAATGCCAATCGAGGCGGCGTCACGGATGCTGAAATCGAGTATGCCGAAATGTCCAAGCGCTACTGCGCCTAATACGGTGGTGAAGATTCCAACTTGAGCGGCAGCGCCTAAGAGCAATGTCTTTGGGTTAGCCAGCAGCGGGCCAAAATCGGTCATTGCACCAACGCCCATGAAAATAATCAGTGGGAATAGGCCGGTTTCAATTCCGGCACTGTAAATGTAATAAAGTAATCCGCCTGGGCTGGTCATATGACCGGCAGCATCGTAGATCGGAGCCAGCTCAAACCCAGCGCCGGGGATATTAGCCAGTAGTGTGCCAAAACCAATAGGCACTAATAATAGCGGCTCGAAGCCTTTACGAATGGCTAGGAACAAAAGCCCTAATCCAACCAACATCATAAAGATTTGTCCAGCTTGAACTTGCGCCAAACCTGAGCTTAACCAGAGACTGTTTACGTTATCCATAGTCTGAACGCCCCTTAAGCGATGCTCAATAAGCTGTCGCCTACTGAAATGCTGTCGCCTTCGCGCACATCAATGCGGGTGATTTGACCGTCCTTTGATGCGGTAATATTGGTTTCCATCTTCATCGCTTCTAAAACCAGTATCGTATCGCCAGCTTTGACCTGTTGGCCGACGCTGACCGGTATGTTGATTACGTTACCAGCCAGTGGCGCGTTAACTGGCTCGCCGCCTGAGACCGGCATGACAGTTTCCGTTGAGCTAAGTATTTGCTCGCCAATGACTGCGATGCCAGAAATGTCGCCGCCGTCGGTTACCGTTACGGTATAGCTTTTACCTTCTACTTCAACGGTATAAATTCCGTCGCCGGCCTCGGTGATTGGGGCTGAGCTTGTCGTTTTGCCGGTCGGTATTGGCTCGAATGCACTTGGATTGTTGCGGTTTTTGATGAAATTCAAACCAACTTGCGGGAACAGAGCGTAGCTTAGAACATCGTCAATAAAGTCCTCACCAGCTTTAGTCTCCAGCTTGTGCTGATCAACTAAGGATTGAAATTCCAGCGTTAATGCATCCATCTCATTGTCGATTAAGTCGGCTGGACGGCAAGTGATGGCTTTTTCGCCCTCAGCTAAAACGCGCGCCTGTAATTGTTTGTTTACCGGTGCCGGTGTGGCGCCATATTCGCCGCGCAGCACGCCAGCCGTTTCTTTAGCGATATTTTTATAGCGCTCGCCCATCAATACATTGATAACTGATTGGGTGCCGACTATTTGTGAGGTTGGCGTTACTAATGGAATAAAACCTAGATCTTCACGTACTCTAGGTATTTCCGCGAGCACCTCATCGATCTTATCCTCAGCCCCTTGTTGGCGTAACTGGCTCTCCATATTTGTAAGCATGCCACCTGGCACTTGCGCGACTAAAATACGGGAGTCTACGCCACGTAATGAACCTTCAAACTGTGCGTATTTTTTACGCACTTGGCGAAAGTAAGCTGAGATCTCTTCTAACTTTATAATGTCTAAACCGGTGTCGCGCTCGCCACCTTCAAAGATCGAGACTACTGACTCAGTCGCCGAGTGACCATACGTCATCGACATTGATGAAATGCTGGTATCGACGTTATCGATGCCAGCTTCTACACACTTGGTAATGGTCGCGGTACTCAAACCGGTCGTGGCATGAGCGTGTAATTGAATCGGAATATCGACCGTCTTCTTAAGCTCAGTCACCAAGTCAAAACCGACATACGGTTTGAGTAAGCCGGCCATATCTTTGATGCATATTGAGTCGGCGCCAGCATCTTCCAGTTGCTTCGCCATGTCTAACCACATTTGGGTGTTATGCACTGGGCTGACGGTGTATGACAAAGTGCCTTGGGCATGCTTACCGACTTTACCAACCGCTTTTAACGCGGTGGTCATATTGCGCATATCGTTCATTGCGTCGAACACACGAAACACATCGATACCGTTGATCGCACAGCGCTCAACAAATTTGTCGACCACGTCGTCGGCATAGTGCCGATAGCCTAAAATATTTTGACCGCGAAACAACATTTGTTGTGGAGTCTTAGGCATCACCTTTTTGATTTCTCGAATACGGTCCCAGGG
The DNA here is from genome assembly GCA_034110505.1 of Gammaproteobacteria bacterium. Lineage (GTDB taxonomy): Bacteria > Pseudomonadota > Gammaproteobacteria > Arenicellales > Arenicellaceae > Arenicella. Next base: position 4,780 of record JAWUZB010000134.1, on the reverse strand, counting down.
GTCTTCTCCTAAGAACCGAATGCAAGAGTCAAAGGTCGCGCCGCCCCAAGATTCCACTGACCAATAGCCAATGTCGTCGAGCTTTTCAGCGATCGGCAGCATGTCATCGATGCGCATTCGGGTTGCTAAAAGCGATTGATGAGCATCGCGTAATACGACTTCGGTAATTCCTAATTTTTTAGACATAATTTTTTGTAGCCTAGTGAATCACTAGGTTAAGTTAATAGCTAAGTAAGTTAGTCGCTAAGTTAAGTCACGAGCCAACGATATTCGGTGCTTATTGTTGACGGTGAGCGGCAATTGCTTTTTCAATTGCACTAACTATATTAGGGCTTACGATTGTCGTGGTAGCAACGGCTGCAGGAGCGTGGGACGTTAACGGCTCCGACGGTGCTTCGGGGGCAAAACGATTCACTAGCTTTGACATCAAGGTAGTGGCAAAAACCAATATGGTTAAAAACACAAATACGGTACCCATACCGAACAGCATTAGGTTTAGTCCTTGATCAATTAACGTATCTTGCATCTTAATTTGCCCCTTCTACTAACAGCCTTAGGTTTTGTCGCTGTCTAAAAGTATCCAATATTACATCAATAAGTGCCGATTATTTAGCCTGAAACGTAAATAATGCTATCGATTGCGCGTATTTCCGCATTATATTTTGCCTAGTACGCCACAAGCGGCGCGATATAAATACTCGCAATCGAGTGTTCCAGCTGTTTCTCGGATTGAATGCATGGCCCATTGCGGGGCGCCTATGTCGAGTGTTTCAATGCCAAGTTCAGTTGCCATAACTGGACCGATGGTACTCCCGCAGCCCATATCAGAACGAGTAACGAAGGTTTGCACCGGAATATCCAGTTTGTCGCATATCTGTTTGAACTTCGCCGAGCTGATGCTGTTGCTAGCATAACGCTGGTTACTATTGATCTTGATCACTGGGCAAGAATTGAGAATTGGACCGTGATTTTGATCGTGTTTATCGGCATAGTTCGGGTGTAAGCCATGAGCGTTGTCACACGACACCATAATTGAGCGAGCAATCAGTTGCGTCATTGCCGCCGGGCTATCAGTCAGCCGTTGTAGCACCGATTTTAAAAACGTGCCTTGTGCGCCCGAGGTTGATGATGAGCCAACTTCCTCGTGATCAGTAGAGATAAATAGTGACGCCTGATCAGTCTGAGTATCTAATATCGCACGTGCGCCAATATAAGTGCTTAGCAAATTATCAAGACGGCTAGCGCATACGAATTCTTGCTTTAAGCCAACTAAGCTCGGGGCTTGAACGTCATAGCAAGAAAGTTCAAATTCTAATACTTTACTTGCATCGGTATGACCTTGCTTGGCAAGTTGCTCAAGCAGTAATTGTTTGAAATCAATGTCCTCACCTTGACCAATAATTATTGGCAAGTGGTTTTGTGGATTAATCACCCGCGTGTTGTTGGCATCTCTATCTAGGTGAATCGCCAAATTTGGAATGATTGCAATCGGCCGCTCAAAATCAATAAGCTGATGAAACAGCGAGCCATCGTTAGCGACGCCACTGACACGTCCAGCAATTGATAGTTCTCGATCTAGCCACGGGTGTAATAGGGCGCCGCCGTAAACCTCGACACCAAGTTGGGTATAACCATGTTTCTTGATTTCTGGGTTCGGCTTGATACGTAAGCATGGGCTATCGGTATGTGCGCCGAGCATTTGAAATCCCTGCTCATAATCGCTGCCGGTGCGAAACGCTATGATCGATGAATTGTTTCGAGTGACCACATAGGCTTTACTGCTTTCAATCCCCCAGTCATCACTCTCATCAAGATGTTTAAAGCCGTTCTCTATAAACATGTTTATGAGATTTTCAGTCGCATGGAATGGTGTTGGCGACTTAGCGATGTAGTCGCAAAGTTGATTAGCTATGCTGTGAGTCATGGGAATATGGGCCGTTTTCTATAATAAGTAGCTTTCTAATCAAAGCCGCTATTTGAATGTGATCAATTAAGCTTTATTATAACAGGACTTAGCTTATTCATACGGTCGCTCAGCGTGTTCTCCTCTCTCATTGTCATTGTCGCAGTTGGCGTAATAATTTACGGCGTTAAACGTTGGCAGTCTCTGCCTGAATCTGAGCGCGCTAGTTTTGCGAAAAAGGCGGTAATTTATGCTGCTGCAGCAGTTGTTCTAGGTTTGGTAGCCAGCGGTCGAGCGCATTGGCTGATGGGTGTCTTAGCTGGATTGTTGGCGTTGGCTGGTCGTTTGGCTCAGTTCTCCCAATACATGCCAATGTTTAAAAAAATGATGGGTGATGAACCTGAACCGTCTCAAGCGGGTTCGCTAGCGTCTTCTAAACAAGGTATGACTAAGCAGGCGGCGGCTGATATTTTGGGTATTGATGTGTTAGCTCAGCCTGATGATGTTCGTATGGCGCATAAACGCTTGATACAGAAAATGCACCCTGACCGTGGAGGCTCGGATGCCTTGGCTAAACAGATTAATTTGGCTAAAGATGTTTTACTGGGCTAGGATTTTTCTTCGCTATCTTTACGGCGATCAAGGTTAGTCACACTATTTCTGACACACAAGGCCGAGTAAGCATCATTTGCCGCATATTGAACCTGACTCCTAGTCAATGGATACCTTCCCCAGTTTGACTTTTGAGCTCCTTTTGTCAAACGTGAATTCAAGATCAAAGCCACTGCCGCCCTAGCTCCAACAGGCTTACCATCGTCAACTAAACTCCTCAGTGTAGAAGATAAATTGTGAACATTCTTAATTGGTATTTTGAGCTTTTCACCCAACTCTTTTTTATCATGATTGGTCCCAAAGCCAACTTTTTCAATGCTCGGATCAATCAATATTTTTTTTGCAGCGGCCAATGCGCAAGGAAATCTAACTGGAAACAAAAAAGCCTTAGACTCGGTTGCTAGTTGGATCAATGTTGGCCCAGCATTAAACTCTCCCTTTTGAAATAGGGGTTTACTCTCTGTGTCGAAACCGAGGCATGTTTTGTTTTCCAATTCGAGTATCGCTTTGCTTGCATCAATATCGTTATCGATCACGTAAATATCTGATTTATTCAGGCCGGCAAATAAGGGTAGTTCACGAATCTGTTCTTTGCTTAGTCTTTTCATGCGCCCCAGTGGTTAATTTACGCTAGTTGTTTTAAATTTCACTATAGCAGTTCGAAACGCAAACAGGTCATTTGAGACTTTCAGTTTTAACCGCCAAATTGAATGGCTACTAAAGCTATTGCATACTAATATCAGCAAGTAAGCGCTCTCGATATTATTGACTATTAACGTGGCCCAAGCCTAAGCGAGCGTATATTATTTAATTTGTCAGACAATAATCCGTTATGCGGTTAAGGAGTATCTATCAAGTTTGAAGAAGCACAAAAAGATATGAATTATTCATATTTTGGAGGCGCAAGCGGTGTTTTTATTTCCGGTTTAGTTTGGTGTGTTGCCGGATTCGTAGCGCTGTCGTTTTCAAATCAATTGAGTATGTTGACTCTTTTCTTCGGCGGCATGCTGATACATCCGCTAGCCATCGTAATGTCAAAAACACTAAAACGCTCTGGCAGTCATAAGCCTGAAAATCCCCTAGGCAAGCTTGCTTTAGAAAGTACAATAATCCTATTTGTCGGTCTGTTTATTGCCTTCTATGTAGCAACGCTTAACGTTGACTGGTTCTATCCAATAATGCTGCTGACGATTGGTGTACGCTATTTAGTTTTTAACACTCTATACGGATCAAAAATTTATTGGATTTTGGGCGCTTCTCTTATGTTATCGGGCATGCTGTGTATATTGCTGGGCGCGGATTTTACGCTCGGTGTGTTTATCGGTGGTGTAACCGAACTCGTGTTTTCTTGGTTTATTTTCAAGCAATCTAAAGATTTAATTTTGAAAACATCCAACACACTCTAAAAAGAGCGGCTTAAATGGTTTCTTATTTTTATCAAATTCTGGATTTATTTGCAGGGTCATGTGCTGAATGATTTTGATTTTTTTATCGATATTTTTTACGTGGTTAATATATCGAGAGCTAAGCAGTTCTACTGAAAGATTCGATAGTTTTTCGCTCACTTACATTGCGGTTCTGGCATTACTCGCTTTTAGCTGCGCAAAGCCAGCTTATAAAACATGGCGTCTAGAAATATTTTTGTCTGAAAAAGCATCGCTTATCGCAGAAAGAGAAGGCACTAAGGTTATGTGCAATTCTTTGTTTAGTACTCTTTTCGGTGGTAAAGGACTTGGCTCACTAGCCGGTACAGCCTACTTTGACAGTGGTGAAATTTACTTTGAAAATGGCTGGTGTAAAAGTTTTGTAAAGTACCTTGACGACCCTGAAAATGCGTCAGACGATGAAGTCTTTAGCATGCACGTTTTTGCCCATGAGGTGATGCACATTAGGGGCGAGCGGAACGAGAAAAAAACAGATTGCCAAGCAATTCAACGGAACCACCATATTGGTGAGATGCTAGGTGTTAACCCCTCTATAGCCAAAAAAAATGCGCTTCGATACTACAACAACCTTTACCCAAGACACCCGTACTTCGATAAAGAATGTAAGCGGCGTGGTAAATATGACGAAAAACTTTATAATTCAATTTGGTCGAAATAACTAAATTTCATTATTTTTTGTTTGGCTACTAAGTAGAAAAATAGCGTTCATGTGGTGTATTTTACTTTGACCGGTATGCGCAAGAGACAGTCAAATTTTAAATCAGCTACGGCATTTATAGTTGCGTCGAACGGCAGCTACGGCAATGTACGGCCTCTGGTG
>JAWUZB010000133.1:0-9226 GCA_034110505.1 Gammaproteobacteria bacterium | reverse complement strand
CAGAGACCTCAGCATAACTCAGGGACGAAATAAAAATAGCTTGGAATGTATCCAATTGAGGCGGAAAACGCGGCTAATAGCTAGCTATTGGCAAGTTTTTCAACAAAAAGTGGAGGCATTACAGGCATTTACATTCGTTCGTCGAGTTATGCTGAGGTCTCTATATATCAATCCCCTCACGTCAACAAAATAAACCGTTTGTTAATAGATTGGAGACACCCAATCATTAGGTTTTAAAGAGATGACCGACGAGTTAATCGCCTGAAGCACCGATTCGGATGTATTTCCAATTAAAAAGCCCGGCATGCCAGAACGGCCTATCGTACCCGTAACGACCACATCGATTTGATTACTATTTACAAACTCTGGAATAATTGATTTTGGCTTTCCTTTCTGCAGTCGTTTATGAATCTCGAAGTCGGCATATTCGTTGACCAATATGTCGAGACTATCTACGTATTCACGTTCTTGATTTTTTAATAGCGTTTCAATCGTATCTGCTGACACTCGAGTAAATGCCCCATGCCTAAGCGCATCTACTCCGTATAAAGACCAGCACGACAAAACCGTTAGCTCTGCATTTTTGAACTCGCTTAAAGACGTCGCTATGTCCATTATCATTCGGTTTTGTGCTCGACCTCCTGCATGTTATTCCATTGAGAGATCAATAGCCGCTAATATTTTTTTAACCTTATCTTTTGGCTCGTCCTTAATTAGCCAAACTGGTACGGGGGATTTACGCATTATATGAAAATCATTGCTATCAAAGCTATTCTGGCTTTGGTTCGCCGCTTTAATCAACAAATCACCTTTGTTCAAAATCACGGCTCTGACGATTTCGATAAAGTTTTTACCTTTAGAAACCCGAGCTGAAACGTCTAAACCATTGCGTTGTAACTTTTTTGCGAGCTCTGTGAGTTGATCTAATCTTTGCCAAACAATTAGTTCGGTAAGTTCTTCAGGGCTGACAATATCGGCATAGCTGCTGAGGATACTTTCTGGTGGCTCGAGCACATCAAACAAGGTCAGCTTTGCATCTGATATTCTTGCCAGTTCAACACCTCGCATTACGGCGACGTCTATTTCAGGGCGGCTTGGCTCATTTACTTTTATAATAATGTTCTTAAGACGTTTCATGATTTATCTCCTGCTGTTGATAAGACAGATATGACTACGTTAAAAAGGATAAAAGTAGAGCGGCTAGAATAACGATCAATACAGTGCCGGGAGTTTCGATCGCCAATAGCTCACTTAACCGTGATGTCATTGTTATTGACCGCCCTTTCGAACGGTTAAATAGAATGTTAATGTCTCGAGAAATAGAGATACTGAACTCAATTATCCTAGCGATGCTCTGTTGCAGTAATTGTGCAATTTTTTGATAAACCATTAATAAATCGCCCGCGGCCGGCGCTAGTACCCTGGCGCGCAACGTCGAAGTGGCCACAATCAACAGTGCCCCAGCTAGCGCTGGCCAAATTGCAGACCAACTTAAGATTGATATTATTGATTGGTAATTGTTGAATTCAAATGATTGCCGTGTGTAAAAGTAGCCTATGCACATTAGGGCTGACAGCGCAGTTGGCAAAATAAGCCCCCAGCGTGGTGCAGAGCTTTCGGTAGTTGAAGCCGCCTGCTGCTTCATAAGCTCGGCAAAACGACACATTAACAGTGATGTGCCAATTGCCGATATAGTCAACAGCGTCGCGAATAGCGACCAGCTAGACGTCGCCTCTTTAAGCGCTGCTTTGGCAAATGCCCCGCTACTAAGCGGTAGGCCTATTAGCGATACAGCGGGGATTATAATCAGCAACCATAGATAAGGTGCTAGCTTATTGCCCGGTTTTAGTTCTGAACTCAAGCCGACACACAAAAACAAGGTTGCCTTTGCAAAACCGTGATGCATCGCAAAGAGTATTATTGCCGGTAGTAATAACGACCAACTACTAGGAAACGCGAGCGCAAAGCCAATGCTTGCGGCGATAATGCCGAGCTGACTAACCGTTGAATACGCTAAGACTGTTTTAGGATTATCTTGTAATGCGCCGTAGATAGCAGCCAAGAATGCAGCAGCAAAACCAATCGTCATCATTGGCTGCGCTAGTACAATAATTGACTCATTCCCCAACGGTAGAAAACGTATCCAACCTAATAATCCTACTTTTACCATTACCGCACTAAGTAGTGCGCTAGCGGGAATTGGCGCGACCGGGTGAGCTTTAGGTAGCCATACGTGCACGGTTGCAAGACCCGCTTTAACACCGAACCCGATTATTAGCAGAGCGCTTACCCATATTCGAAATGGCTCGTCTGCAGCGAATTCAGAATAATAAGTTCTGCCGACCAAGGCTAGAAATAATACTATTTCCCCAAATATGACCCATCTAATGTAGGTGGTCGCAGCTGACTTCGCCTCGTCACTTTCTGAATGAAGAATGAGTGGATAGGCGGAGAAGCTCATAAGCGCGAAAAAAGCAATAAATGATGATATTTCCTGCGATAACACCACGCCAAAATTGCCCACCATGGTAAGAATAAAGAACAGATAAAATCGATTTCGTTTTTTGTCCCCAGCCATATAAGATCGAGCATAGAGAGCGGCGATAAACCACAAAGCAGAGGTCAGCAAAAGAAAAGAGTGTTCGACAATATCTTGATTAACCACCAATAGCGCAGCCGCTAATGCCGGCAGTGGAGCAAGAGGCGTTAACCGAATCACCATCGCTCGTAATTTATTAAACCCCATGGCTATCAATAATAGACCGGGTAAAATCAAAACCCAAAGATGACCGGTGTTGAACTCGAGAGCTATGCCTGATAGATCTGGGAGAATAGATTTATATTCACGTATTGCAATCAACGACGACCAGGCCAGTGGACTGAACGACGTAGATGCAAACAAACCCACAGATAGTGCGCAAAACGCCGTTACTAAAGGCGGCAGGAGTAGCATCCAATGCGTTTCAAATCGAAATTTAGGAGCACTCTTCGGCCATGGTTGCTCTTGTTCCTTGAACCAAATTGCGTGAATTATCGGCAAGAAATAGGCGGCATTCAATATGCTGCTCATGGCAAGAACGCCAAGAACCCAATAGGCTTGAGCCTCCAGTGCACCAATCCCTAAATACCATTTTGAAACGAAGCCAGCTATCGGAGGAACTCCGATCATACCGAATGAAGCAATAGTAAATGCTCCCATGGTGAGCGGCATGCGCTTACCTGCCCCGTTCAATTGGCTAATTTTGTGAACACCGAGAGTTTCTGCCAGATTACCAGCACAGAAAAACAGCGTAATTTTCATCAAGCCTTGATGAACCAAATGGACCAGACCGCCAATGGTCGCGATTGGCCCTGCAATGGCTGCACCAAGTGCGATATACGACACCTGGCTGACCGTTGAGTAGGCTAACCTTCTTTTAAGATCGTCCTGACTCAGTGCGCGAACAGATCCGTAAACAATGGTAAACCCAGCGAGCGCGGCGAGAAAGATTGTTAGCCCTAATTCACTGGCAAATTCCACTCCGTAGATATCATAAACTACTCGCACAATACCGAATGCTCCGGCTTTGACAACCGCCACTGCGTGTAGCAATGCACTTACCGGTGCTGGGGCGGCCATCGAGACTGGCAACCAACCATGCAGTGGAAACAGCGCGGCTTTTACGCATAACCCGGCTATAAGCAAGACAAAAATAATTTGCAGTTGTGTTCTATCTAGACCAGGCAGACCTGCTAATAGCCCTGCCGTGTTAAAGTCTAAAGGGCCCGCTAACACCTTGAGCCATACGACACCGGTTAGAAGTAAAGCACCGCCAATCATCGTATAAACAAGATATGTACGAGCAGCTTTGATCGACGTATCGTTACCTTTATGGGCAATTAGTGGATAAGTAACCAGGGTGAGTAGCTCGTAAAAAATTAAAAACGTAACTAAATTACCCGCTAGTGCTAAGCCAATGGTGGCACCAACACATAAGCTAAAGAAGGCAAAAAAGCGGCTTCGATTAGCCGTGCTTTCAAAATACCCAATTGCGTAAATGGTAGTAAACAGCCATAGAAATCCAGAAAGACTTACAAATAAGAGCGACAGTGAGTCCGCGTGGAGTATCAGATCAATATTTGGTAATAGCGGTAAGCGTGCCTCAAAATCCGAGCCATTAGCGACACCTGAGAGTAGGATGCCGATTAGGATGAGTGTAATTAATGCGCCGGCAATATTTAAGTTTTGACGCAGTACCGACTTGTGCTCCGGCGTAGCCATAACGGCGAAGCCAGATAAAAAGGGTACCAGTACGATCATCGCCGGTAAGAGTGTGCTCAGGTTCATACGGAACTAGCCTCAACTATTGGATTGCTAATATTGAGGATAAATTCCGCGTTAAAACCAAGCGCCAAAGTAATTATTGCAAGTATCATTGCTACCGCTGTCATAACCCCGGAGACATGCTCTCTCGGTTGCTTATTACCTTGACCTGTATCAACAGTGCCACTTGTAAAAGCCAAGCCTAATACCTTAAATAGATACATTGCACCAAAAAGACCTCCTGCAATCACCACGATTACCCACCACCATTGACCACTCTCAATCGACGTCGTTAACAGTAACCATTTGGCTATAAAGCCAGCACTCGGAGGTAGGCCTATCAAGCTAATGCCTGCGATCGCAAACACCAAAACATTAAGCGGCTCGCGTGTTGCAATACCTTTAAGCTGAGCGATTTCGCCATTCCCTTGAGAAAGGATTAAGTTGCCAGCTGAAAGAAACATGGCCGCCTTAGCACAGGCATGCGCAACAATAAAATAGATGGCCGCCTGTGATGCTGACCCTGAAAACGAGCTACCACCTACAGCGTACTTACTTAACGGAAACAATAGAAAAATATATCCGAGTTGAGCAACAGTAGAATACGCAATTAAGACTTTTAATTGCGTAGCACGAAAGGCACTCCATGAGCCGTAGAGTATTGCCGCGCCACCTAGTGCACCTAAAACCTGAGAAGCACCAAAAGTAGTAGTTTCACCTAGAATGTCAAACCAAAATTTTATCAATACATAAAGCGACGCTTTAACAACCAGTGCGGAGAGTATCGCGCTCACAGGAGTTGGTGCATTTGCATGTGCTTGCGGTAGCCAGAAGTGCAATGGAAATAGAGCGATCTTCAGCAGAAGCCCGATAGCAATAAGGATCATCGCGACCTTGTCGGGCAGTCCATTATCCGCGCTAGCGGCAATCTGCATTAGGTCTAGCGTGCCATGAGTACGATAGAGAATTGCAATTGCCAGCAGGTAAAATAGTGACCCTAACAGCCCGACTAACAAATATCTTAGTGCGGCTTCTAAAGCGGCGCGAGTTCCCTGTATAGCGACTAAGGCCGCGGCTGAAAGCCCAATAATTTCTAGGCAGACATAAATATTGAATGCATCTCCCGAAACGAATAGCGCATTGAGCCCCGCGATTAATAACCACCATAGAGGCCAAAAGCGTAAGCCTTTCTGCTCTGACGAGAACTGCTCGGAAAAATAGGAGGTGCTGTAAGCGGATATTAAGAGTGTAAGCAAGCCTGTTAGCGCGATCATTAAAATCGAAAAACCGTCAACAACTAGGTCAATACCTAGAGGGGCTCCCCACCCGCCGATAACATAGCGGCTGCTTTGATAAGACTGCTCACTTAAAAAAAGAACAGTGGTTAAAATAACCAGCAAAAACTGCAAAAGCGCAAACAACATATTGATGCGGCCTTGGAGTCTATTTCGGCCTACGAGAAACGCAATTATCGACGCGATTAGCGGTAGAAATACAATAGCGGGCAAGAATAGCGACGAGCTTAGGCCATTCATAATTCAATCTTCTCCGGCTTAGCACTCTCTTGCCTAGTTCTCTCTAGCTCGGTTTCATCAATATTATGAATTCGAACCATCAAATTTAAAGCCAACGCGGTCCCCGCAACGGCGATCACAATTCCAGTAAGCACCATTGCGTGAGGCACTGGGTCAAATACCGACTCACTCTTTCTAGCCAAGGCAATCAAAAACATGAAGATGCCGACGCCCATAACATTTAGCGCCAATATCTTCCGCATCACATGCCCAGCGATTAAAACTCCCGAGAGACCTATTGAAAACAGCCCTAATCCGGCAATCATGTAAAGTAATTCTGAGGTCATGTTATCGACTCGTTTTTGCCCATGTTTACTGCAGGAAATGCAGTATCAAAAAGGCTACTGTAGAGCGACGCAAGCGCGATCGCTATCGATATGGTAGCGCATGCTTCTATCAGCAATATAAGAATGCTTGAAGACTCCAGCGGGTAAGTAAGTAAGCTACCTTCGACCCAAATTAGCGCTAAACCAACCGCCACAAATATGATCAAGCCGATAACCAACAATAATCGCGCGATGCTTGAGGTGTAGTTAATGCGATAAGTGCCACCTTGAAATAACAGCACGCAGGCGCCGGCTAACAAAGCACCAGCCTGAAAGGCACCGCCCGGCTGATACGCACCAGCCCAGAGCAGATAACCCGCAAATATCACTAGTGCAGGGGCAATCCATCGCTGTAGTGCTGAGAGCACAAGGTCATGCTTGGTTTCTGCTACGCGTCGAAAAAACGCTGTACGGCGATCGTCAATCGGCAGAACCGCAATTACAACAATCAGCAGGACTGCGATTTCAAGCAGAGTATCGTAAGCGCGAAAATTTAATAACACAGCGGTAACTGGATTAGTTACTCCGCTTAGCTCAATGCTCTGCGTAACTAAGGGTTCTAGACCGACATCATGAGCATCGTAACCGAGCAAGGCTGTAACCAGTAAAACCAGCAGGCCAGCAACTAAAATTGAAACGCTTAGGCGTGATGCGTTTTTATCTACCGCAGCCCCCGCATAGTCTGTGTCTAATTTTTTAAACATGCTCTTGCGCCACAGATTGATTGGTCTCGACCATATCGCTGTCTTTCGCAACAAGCGGCCTAATTTGATTCCATGCGGCCAGTAATAGTGCGCCAGTAATGCCTGCACCAATAGCCGCCTCGGCAATTGCCACGTCGAACGCGCCCAACTGCCCCCAGGCAATGGTGGCAAGGAGCCCCAAACAAACGAAAAACACGATACAGCGGAATAGCGAAACCGAAAATATACTCATCCAGCCGAGCGTGAGCATGCTTAGAATTAATAGCGCATCAAAGACCATGGTGAGACTCATGAACTGTCACCTACAGAACCCGTCGGCTGTTGCTCCGCTTGGGTGTCCAACGACTGCTCTTCAATAACTTGAGATGCGATTAAATAGCTACACGCCGCGCTTGAAAAGATCACGAATCCCCAAGTCAGGATCAATTTCAATGAATCAGTGGTTGAACTTAACTGCGGTAACAACCCAATTACGATTAGTCCGAGACCTAGATTGTCCGCCTTCGTCAACGCGTGTAAACGAGTCACTATATCCGGGAATCGGATCAAGCCAACCGTGCCAGCAAAGAAAAAGAAAAGACCCGCTAAGCAAAAAACCAAGCTAATTATGTCAGATATATTCATTGGCGTGACCAACGAAGTTGAGTGAAGGTCACAATTGTTATCGAGGTCAGTAGCGCTAGCACCAGAGCGACATCCAATAGGTAGGGTTGGCTTTGAAAAACCGACAGCAGGGCGAGTATCGCCACACCGATTGTTCCGACCAACTGCGTTGCCAAAAGACAATCGGCGTAACTAGGCGCACATAATACATGCAACAAACTTAGCAACAGTAAAATAGCCAACGCTATAGCGACTAACACTAGGACAGTGTTCATAGTTTCTTCCTATCGGCTAACGGATGAACAGGATTACCCAACAGCTTCTTTATGCGCATTTGGCAATCGTCAATTTCAGCATGGTCGAATGTCTCCATGTTCATCACATGAATAGTGAGCTCTCGGCCATGCTGCCTAGCGCTGACAGTGCCCGGCAGCAAACTGAGTATTTGCATGAAGGTAAATACTTGAGATTCAGTCGCCAAGTTGGTGTGATACTTTACAAAACCGGGTGAAAGTCTAGGTTTATGGCTTAGTGCCAATTTGGCAATGTCCCACCCTCCGCGTAATGATTGAACCGCGAAGTAAACTATAAAGGACAATAGACTCACAGGACTTCTCAGCCATTGCTTGGTTTTCCGCTGTTGTTGAGCCAAGTAAAGGCTTAGCAGGCTCGCGGCTAGAATAAAAACAACGCCGACCCCAAGCGAACCTTGATCGAATCGCACCAGCAGCACCCAAAAAATGCTAAACAAGACGATTCGAAGTAAGAAATCTAAACTGAACATCGAACTAAAGCTGAATACTAGCTGCGAGTTTGGCGATTCTTTGTTGACAATTAAGCGGCTCATTTTTTCCTTCGTAGCTTAGGTAAATTTCAGTTTTACTTCTAGACCCATAGTATTGACTATCGGGATATAAAGAATAAGTCGAATATAACGACGTTTTTATTCGGTTTTATCGATGCATCGTGCCGCTAGAGCCAAGCCTACATCAGTCAGAGAATATGCAGGGCCTTGCAGTTTCACAAATTGATAGAACAGCCGGATGACTTATCTTTCGCTCGGCCTATATTGCATAAAACTTGTGCTTTACATCGTCAGCTTGAGCAATAATCTGAACACCCTAGTTTCGACAAACCCAGTCTCCTATCGCCGACGGCATAAACAAGACGCCAATGCCTCGCTGTCCAAATGACTTCAACAAAGTACTATCATCAAATTGCCCGACAACGTTAGGGAATATTTTTTGGTGATGCATCCATTGATCAAATAACGGCCTTATCCCGAATCACCATGTAGGGAATAACATGGGAAATTGATGAAGAGATCTTGGGAAAGTTCGGCGCTAAGCGTTTATTCAGCTCAGAAACCGCAAAAAAAGTTACTCGGCACTCGCCAAGATAATGATTAATAACGTGAGCGCCTAAGACCTTATTAGTCGGCGTATCACTAATAACTATGTCCGGCTTATGCGTAGACAGATCGGCCAGCAAAGTTGAGACTGGACTCTCTATACTTATTAGGTTGACGCCACCGGGCAGCAGCAGTGAGGGCTCACTGATCTTGCATACGATGGTTTTCGGCAGCGAGCTTGCTGCGCCGACGACAAATTCACTCTGGTGACATGATGTTGTTCCTCGCATCACATCGTTAATTTCATTACCTAACTCGAAAATTTCGTTAACGAATTGAGAGCTGTTCTACCAGGCTCCGTTAAA
>JAWUZB010000132.1:0-11156 GCA_034110505.1 Gammaproteobacteria bacterium | reverse complement strand
AATTGCCAAAATTAGGCCAGCGGCACCACCGCCGACGATTAATACATCCGAGTAATGAGTAGTCATAATGCTAGAAAATGCGGTTCAGGAATCATCAGTGCAGTAAGTATAGCGTAGCACCGTAAATTTCGGTCAAAACATCGACAGAATAGCTTAGGTTTTGGCCCAAGGGTTTGTTAAAATGCCGCGTCGTAGGTATTAAGTTGCCTGCAAACTATGAGGCTCAACGCATTTTTGCCGTTGAACATTCTGCAAACTTTTGAAGGACGTCATGCCGCACGATATTACTAAACTCCGCAATTTTTCTATCATCGCCCATATTGATCATGGCAAATCGACCCTGGCCGATCGCTTCATTCACGTATGCGGTGGTTTAAGCGACAGAGAGATGGAAGAACAGGTGCTAGACTCAATGGACATCGAGCGCGAACGGGGTATTACCATCAAGGCGCAAAGTGACGCCTTGAATTACACCGCGCGAGATGGTCAAACCTATCAGCTAAATATGATTGATACGCCTGGGCACGTCGATTTTTCATATGAAGTGTCACGCTCCTTGACCGCCTGTGAGGGCGCTTTATTAGTGGTAGACGCATCTCAAGGTGTGGAAGCTCAAACCGTAGCCAACTGCTATACCGCGGTTGATTTGGGTTTGGAAGTTCTGCCAGTACTGAATAAGATCGACTTACCTGCTGCTGACGTAGACCGGGTCAGTGAAGAGATTGAAGATGTTGTCGGCATTGATTGCTCAGGGGCACTTCATGTTAGTGCCAAGAGTGGTATTGGCATTGAAGATTTGTTAGAACAAATCGTTCGAGAGCTTCCGGCCCCTCAAGGCGATCCTGATGCGCCTTTGTCAGCGCTAATCATGGATTCATGGTTTGATAACTATTTAGGCACAGTATCGTTAGTTCGTGTGTTCTCGGGCACTATGAAGAAACGAGACCGAATTAAAATGATGTCCAGCGGTATAGAGTACGGGGTCGAAGATCTAGGGGTTTTTACCCCCAAGCGTTTGCCTAAGAATCAGTTGTATGCTGGTGAGGTTGGTTATCTTATTTCTGGCGTTAAAGACATTACCGGCGCTAAGGTTGGCGACACTATTACCTCTGCTAAGCATGGTATAGCGAAGCCCTTGGCCGGGTTTCAAGAGGTTCAACCGCGAGTATTTGCAGGCTTGTACCCGATTAATTCGGCCGATTTCGATTCGTTTCGTGATGCGCTTGGCAAATTAAGCCTCAACGATGCCTCTCTAGTTTACGAGCCAGAAGTTTCAGATGCTCTTGGTCTAGGGTTCCGCTGCGGATTTCTCGGCATGCTGCACATGGAAATTATTCAAGAGCGGCTAGAGCGTGAATACGATATGGATCTTATTACCACGGCGCCGACCGTGGTGTATCAAGTAGAGCTTAAAAATGGTGAAATCATTGAAGTTGATAATCCATCCGCCTTGCCTGATCTATCCAAAATCGAACAGATTTTAGAACCGATCATTGATGCCAACATGTTAATGCCAGAAGAGTACATTGGCGCTGTGATGACGCTTTGTATGGAAAAGCGCGGTATTCAGAAAAACATTCAGTACCTTGGTCGCCAAGTTATGTTGCACTTTGAGTTGCCGTTAAACGAGGTGGTGATGGATTTCTTTGATCGATTAAAATCGGTTAGTCGTGGCTATGCGTCGCTCGATTATGATGTGAAAGAATATCGGGTTACGGATATGGTTAAAGTCGATGTGCTTATCAACGGCGAGCCAGTCGATCCCTTAGCTATTTTGGTGCATCGCGATCAGTCAGTTTACCGCGGCAGAGAATTGGTCAAGCGTATGCGCGAACTTATCCCTCGACAGATGTTCGATGTGGCGATTCAAGCCGCTATCGGTTCAAAGGTAATTTCCAGAGAGACGGTTAAGGCTTTACGTAAAAACGTTACCGCCAAATGTTATGGTGGCGACCTATCGCGTAAACGAAAATTATTAGAAAAGCAAAAAGACGGTAAAAAACGCATGAAGCAAATCGGCTCTGTGGAAATACCTCAAGAAGCGTTCTTGGCTGTGCTCAAGACGACGGGTGATTAATGATGTTTGAAATCATATTGTTTGGTTTAGTTTGTTTGTGTGCCGTAGTGATGCTGATTTGTCGCTTCGTCTTACCTGGAATATCAAAACGTAGACCAGAGCCTTGGTATTTAGATTACGCTCGGTCTTTCTTTCCAGTTCTTTTATTGGTGTTTCTGCTAAGAGGTTTTGTTGCTGAGCCGTTTAGGATCCCATCCGGCTCTATGTTACCAACACTCGAAATCGGTGACTTTATTCTGGTAAATAAGTACACCTACGGTCTGCGTTTACCGATAACTCATACCAAGGTAATGAAGATCAACGAACCGGAACGCGGCGATGTTGTGGTGTTTCGATATCCGCCCAATCCGAGTCAAAATTACATTAAGCGTTTGATTGGTTTACCGGGTGACGAGATTGTTTATCGGTATCAAACGTTGTATGTGAACGGCGAGGAAATTGAGTCGACGGCAATGCAAGACTACATCCAGCAAGGTAAGACGCAAGCGCAAAATAGGTTCGAACAAACTATCAAGAGCGGTGACGAACTTGGATCATCAGTATCTTTTTCAACGCTACTAAACAAATACTCGGCTAATAATGCGAATGCCGGTAAATGGGTGGTACCCGCTGGGCATTACTTCATGATGGGCGATAATCGCGACAATAGTGCTGACAGTCGAAGTCGCTCTTTTACTTTTGTTCCGGATGAAAATATTGTTGGAGAAGCCTTTTTCGTGTGGATGAGTTTTGGCACATCAACCGGTAGTGGGCTTGATGTTGACCGTATTGGTGCCGGCATTAAAGCAACTAAGGTTGACGCCCAAGGCAATTAGGCGTTAGCACTTGAGCAATGTTATTCTGGTCAAATAATTGATTTCGGAGATAAGAATGAAAAAAAATCAAAACCTCAGTGTCATCAAACCGTTAGTGAATATCAGGCGACAAGGGGGTTGGACCTTTTGGAGCTTGGCTTTCACACTTGGTGTATTGGCGTTTGCTAGTTATGTTGGTATGCAACTTGTACCGATCTATATTGTCAATGGCAATATCGAAAATGCCATGATAAGAAGTGTTGACGGCGTTAACGTAAAGACGGTTGGTAGATCTGAGATCATTAAAAAAATCGACCAGCAGCTCTATTTAGATGGCAGTCATAAGATTTTAGATTATAAAAAAGACCTAGTCATAAAGCGTAGCCGCTCTTTATTTACTTTACAAATTAGCTACGAACGCCGAGTTCCTATTGCCGGGAACATTAGTATACTTGTTCAGTTTAGTCCGTTTCTTGAGTGTGGTTTTTCTTCAAAATGCACATTAAAGTAGACCGACTCATCGATTGTTTTCTAGTTATTCGGTTTCATTGTCTGGGCAGATACTCTTGCATAAATTAGCGATATTAATGCGTAAACTTGAGCATCAATTTGATGATAAGTCGTTATTAACGTTAGCGCTAACTCATCGAAGTAAAGGCTCAAAAAACTACGAACGTCTTGAGTTCCTCGGTGACAGTATTTTGGGTTTTGTGGTCGCCGACTGGCTGTATAGCCAATACCCAAAGTTAGCTGAGGGTAAGCTCAGCCGCATGCGCTCAAGTTTAGTGCGCAAAGAAACGCTGGCAATTGTCGCGCGCCAACTGGGTATGAGCGAGTTTCTTATTCTAGGTGAAGGTGAGTTAAAGAGTGGTGGTTTTAATCGCGATTCTATTTTGGCTGATACCGTTGAGAGCATCATCGGCGCGCTGTATTTAGATGCGGGCTTTGATGTGGCGAGTCGCTTCATTCAAACCAACTTTAAAAATTTGTTCGATGCGATCTCGGAACAGTCCACCTTTAAGGATGCCAAGAGTAAACTGCAAGAAGCCATGCAACAGCAGGGTTACGGTTTGCCGAATTATGAAATTGTGGAAACACTTGGTGAGCAACATGAGCAAGAGTTCACCGTCGAATGCGTACTACAAGATTTGAAATTGAGTAGTAGTGCTACAGCTCGCTCTCGTAGAGGTGCTGAGCAATCTGCCGCACAGCAGGTGCTCGGCTTATTTCTTGAGTCGGCTTTTAATAAATTAAGAAAGTAATAATAGAGAAGTTGAATGAACAAAGATTTTAAATTTGGGTTTGTAACAATCATCGGCAAACCGAATGCTGGTAAGTCGACCCTTATGAATCGAATTATTGGGCAGAAAATAAGTATTACATCACATCGCCCACAAACGACTCGGCATCGTATCCTTGGTATTCATACTGACGACAATAAGCAAATTGTGTTTGTTGATACGCCAGGTATTCATTCGGTACTGAAGAAATCGAACCGCAAGACAATTAATCGAGTCATTAATAAGACCGCTATTTCTAGCATTGATGGTGTAGACGCGGTTTGCTTTATGATTACAGCCACTGGTTGGACTGAAGGTGACAAGCACGTCTTGAAAGCATTGCAAGATGTCAAAATTCCTATAATTTTAGTCATAAATAAATTGGATAAACTAAAGTCGGTTAACGATGTATTGCCGTTAATCGCGGAGTCCTCAGCGATGTATGACTTCGCTGAAATCGTCCCAATTTGCGCTATTTCTAAGTCTGGCGGCGACAATATTGAGCGTTTAATGCAAGTCTTGACATCGTACATGCCTGATCAACCCGCGGGTTTCGATGAAGATCAAATTACAGACCGAAGCTTTCGTTTCTTGGTGTCCGAGTTAGTCCGTGAGCAGCTGTTTCGGCGCTTAGGGGACGAGCTACCTTATGCTACAGCGGTAGAAGTGGTGGACTTTCAAATCAAAGATGGCAAGGCTCAGATAGGCGCTGATATCTGGGTCGAGAAAGACTCCCACAAAGCAATGGTGATCGGTAAGGGTGGCGAGGCACTTAAGAAGATTGGCACTTATGCACGTATGAACTGTGAGACCTTACTCGACAAGAAAGTCTTTCTAGAGCTGTTCGTTAAAGTACGATCCGGTTGGTCGGACAACGCCCGAGATCTTTATAGCCTTGGCTATGATGAAGATCTTAAGTAGCAATATTGCAATCGTAGTTTAGATACTGAGCCGATTATAGTGCGCGTACATCACCAGCGGGCGTATGTTCTGGTTAATCGCCCGTACAGTGAAACCTCATGGATTGTAGAGATTTTCACTCGGGAATATGGCCGTCTTGGTTTGATGGCAAAGGGCGCGAGACGTTTTAAATCTAGGCTTAAGGGTTCCCTTATGCCGTTTCAGCCAATTTTGGTTAGCTGGACTGGCAAAGGCGAGTTACCCATATTGACCTCGGCTGAAATAGACCAAACCGACTATAACCTTGTTGAACATGAACTTCGCGGCGATGCCTTGGTCTGTGGTTTTTACTGCAATGAGTTAATCGTTAACTTGTTGCACCGGCATGATCCGCATGCGGCCCTTTTTGATCGCTATCATTCAACTATAATGGCGTTGGCCGAAGCTGACAGCGAAGAACTGCTGCCTTTGGTGCTCCGGAAATTTGAGCAAGTAGTGATGAAGGAAACCGGTTATCAAATTAATTTCTATTTTGAAGCCGTTGGTAAGACTTCGATAGAAGACGACGGTGTTTACCGTTATCAAGCAACCCAGGGTTTTGTTCGTTTAGGTAGTTTCCAGCGTTGCGCGTTTAGTGGCCGGGTTATCAAGTCACTAAATACTCAATCCAGTGCCAGTCTGACAAACCAAGAAGTCTCACAGGGAAAACAGTTAATGCGTGATATATTGAGTAAGACTTTAGGCCATAAACCAATCGTTAGTAGAGAATTGTTTTATCCTAAATCACGTTAATTCACGGGCACATTAACGGCTTTGCTTGTGAATTAGTCATAATCAAGCAGATTACGCTAAAGACAAACTTAGTGTGTCCTTAGCCCAGACTAATAAAAAATCATCGAATATAGCAATGAGTAAACACCATACTATCCAATTGGGCGTCAACGTTGATCACATAGCAACTTTACGTCAAGCGCGGGGCACCACTTACCCCGACCCTATGCAAGCAGCTGACATTGCTCGCAAAGCCGGTGCCGATGGAGTCACAGTGCACTTACGTGAAGATCGGCGTCATATACAAGACCATGATGTCTACAGTATTCGGGGTAATGTGAATTTGCCGATGAACCTAGAGATGGCGGCAACCGCTGAAATGCTGAAAATAGCGCAAATAGTTAAGCCATATGAGTGCTGCATTGTTCCAGAAAAACGCGAAGAATTAACCACCGAAGGTGGTTTGAATGTACTGGCGAATATGGCCGAGCTTGGAGATTTTATTGGTTCCTTGCAAGAGCACAAAATTAAGGTGTCGCTGTTTATTGATCCCGAAGATCAACAGATTCAAGCAGCAAAAGACTTGGGTGTCGAAATAGTTGCGTTACACACCGGTGCTTATGCTGATTGCGCTGTTGATCAACGGCAAGCTGAATTAGTGCGAGTGCGTAAAGGAGCGGCACTGGCGCACAGCCTGGGGCTTCAAGTTAACGCCGGGCATGGATTGCATTATCAAAATGTTGTACAAATTGCGCAAATTCCTGAGCTTGTGTGTCTTAATATTGGCCATTCTATTGTCGCACGTGCGGCAATGACTGGTTTTTACGAAGCCGTTTTTGCGATGAAACAAATTATGATCGGCGCTAGGCTTGATTCGGAAGGGCAGGGAACTTAGCTCCTTTGCGGCTCGCTTTGTAGTTTAAATTTCTTCCTTATAGAGCATATAGAGCCGCATCACCTTTTTGATATAGTTCTCAGTCTCTTCATAGGGAGGCACGCCGTTGTACTTACTAACGGCTCCTTCACCGGCGTTATACGCGGCCAACGATAAGGTTTTGTCACTGTTATAGCGCTGCATTAGATCTTTTATATGTTGCACTCCAGCTTCAATATTCCGGTTGGGATTGAAATGGTCTTGTTTTAACTGATAACTGGACGCTGTAGCGGGCATTAGCTGCATCAACCCCATCGCTCCGGCATGCGACAATGCATAGCGATCAAAGGCCGACTCAACATGAATTACAGCCTTAATGAAGCTGGGTTCTAAATCGTACTTCAGGGCGGTGTTGACAATCACTGCATCATATTTAGATTTGATTGTTCTGGCTTTGTATGGCGAATTTTTATTACTCGATCGATACGCCTTTGTGGTGTAGCTTTTTTTAAGCTTGTAGCCCGATTTTTTGATGCGGCTATCGGTAATTATAGTACTTCCATTTGCTGCTTTATATACGTATATATCGGCCAGTACAGGTCCATTAACGCTAAGTCCAAGAAGCGAGATGGCTATCATCATTAAAAATTGTGGACGCATATGTTTTTGTAAGAAGGTCTAACTTAGGGTGTAGCTGATCGTTTGATAACGATGGGTTGATTACTAAGGCTGTGTTAAAATATTGGTATAAGCTTTAACTTTGGGTTACAGCTGTTTAATTAATTACCTACGATCTAGTTACCATTATTATGCCATCATTTGATATTGTATCCGAGATAGATAAGCCAGAACTTACTAATGGTCTTCATCAGACCAATAAAGAGTTAAGCACACGCTTTGATTTTAAAGGTTCTGATGCGCGAGTTGAGCTGTCGACATCGACATTAACCGTGTTTGCCGATAATGATTTTCAGGTTAGACAAGCGGTAGATGTACTTTGTCAGAAGCTTGCCAAGCGAGGCTTAGATCTTAGCTGTTTGCATTATCATAAAATCGAGGAAGTTGGCGCTGGTAAAGCGCGTCAAATTATTGATTTGAAGGAAGGTATCGATACTGACTTAGGGCGTAAGCTAGTAAAGCAGATAAAAGATAAAAAACTTAAAGTTCAGACGGCGATTCAGGGTGACCAGCTTCGCGTGACGGGCAAGAAGCGAGACGACTTGCAGCAGGTGATGGCATTTTTACGTGATGCCGATACTGACGTTGGTCTTCCCTTGCAATTTAATAATTTTAGAGACTAATTAATAACTAGACCCTAGAGGTTTGGGTAAGTGGTGCCAGCTTTCAATACCAAGCTTAATCTACCTAAACTTCGCCAACCAACCTAACAATAGATGGAATGAACATGACTAACCCGTTAAAAGTATTGATCGTTACCGTGACCGCTGCTTTCAGCGTCACCGCGTTTTCTGCCCAGGCCAATAACATTGCTGATGATATAGAACGTGTTCGCGCTGAGCTAATTAAAATGATCCCGCCAGCAATAGATGCTGAGATTGTTGAAACAGCGGCCGAAAATGTTTATCGTATGGACTTTCAAGGTAACTATGCCTTTGTTTACGTTACTGGTGAGCACGTGCTGATTGGCGAACTACTTAATACAAAAGACCAAGTTAACCTCGGTGACGCAGCCAAAGCCGAACGCATAGCGACGGTGATCGAGGATGTTCCCATCAGTAAAATGATCATCTTCGGCCCACAAGATGCTAAACGTCACATCACTGTATTTACCGATATTGACTGTGGATATTGCCGTAAATTACACAACGAAGTGACTGATCTTACCGATGCGGGTATTCAGGTCCGTTACTTAGCATTTCCACGCGCCGGCGTCGGTTCAGAGAGTCATAAGAAGTATGTTTCTGTTTGGTGCAATGCTGATCAGCAGTCAGCGTTAACCACGGCTAAAAATGGTGGATCAGTGCCTGCTGCGAGTTGCGAAAACCCGGTTACTGAAACCTATAACTTAGGTCAACAGGTCGGTGTTCGTGGCACCCCAACTATTATTTTTGATGACGGTACGTTAACTCCAGGTTACTTGCCTTCAGCTGAGCTGATTCGTCGCTTAGGGATCGATAAGGACGCTTCATAGTCGTCTTTATTTAGCTTAAACCTTTTGAGTCGCGGCAGGTACTTGAAAAGAGTTTGAATCAAATTGATCAACAAAAAAGGAGCCAACTGGCTCCTTCTTTAATTCTACACTTCTAGTTTTTCAGCGTTCTGTTGGTGGCTGCTTTTGTCTCCTGAAAGCTTACCTTTCAAGCAGTTTAAGCTTATCTTCTTTTTCAGCCCACTCATCAGCACCATCAAGCGCAGGTTTCTTCTCTGTAATCACCGGCCAGATCGCTGACAGTTCCTCGTTTAGCTCTAAATAGTGTTCGTCAGTCGACTCGAGGTCATCATCAGCAACAATAGCGCTGACTGGGCATTCAGGTTCGCACAAGCTGCAGTCAATGCACTCTTCTGGGTCAATAACCAAAAAGTTAGGGCCCTCGTGAAAGCAATCTACTGGGCATACTTCAACACAGTCGGTGTACTTACACTTAATGCATTCTTCTTTTACAACATAGGTCATCGGGTTCTCCGCGTCTTTCCATTATCGATGATTCTTAAGCAGCGCGTATTTTATGGGCAAGGGCGCGCTAAATCAATCGAGTTTGATCTGTTAGTTTAAGGTTGATTTGAGTTCATACAAGAGGTCTAACGCTTGTCGAGCATTTAATTCGTCTATGTCCAATGATTCTAACCTTTTCTCAAGCATGCTTGAGTGAGTAGTCGCAGGACTTGTGAAATCCAAGCTGTGCTGGCGCGATTGTCCTGAGGGTGTTTTGCTTGCCTCTAATTCGAGGCTATGCAATTTGTTTTCGGCGGTAGTAAGTACTTGACTGGGAAGGCCTGCTAAGCGAGCGACTTGAATACCGTAGCTCTGATTCGCTGGACCCTCTTTAACATGGTACATAAAGACAATATCTTGACCATGTTCCACTGCATCGAGGTGTAGGTTATTGACGTTGGCTAATTGCTCGGCTAGTTCAGTTATTTCAAAATAGTGTGTGGCAAACAAACTAAATGCTTTGAGCCTTTGCGCCAAATCAAGAGCGCAAGCCCACGCTAAAGATAGGCCATCATAGGTGCTTGTGCCACGGCCAATTTCATCAACTAAAACAAGACTATTTTCGGTCGCATTTCGCAATATATTAGCCATTTCGGTCATCTCAACCATAAAGGTAGATCGCCCCCCAGCCAGATCATCCGCGGCACCAATGCGCGTAAATATGCGGTCGATTGGACCAATCGTGGCAGCGCTTGCGGGCACATAACTGCCAGTGTAGGCGAGTAATGCTATCAATGCATTTTGACGCATATAGGTACTCTTACCACCCATGTTGGGTCCAGTGATTACGTGCATATGAGTATCACTATCAAAGACTAAGTCGTTGGCTATAAAGGGCGCTGATTGGTTCACTTCAACCACCGGGTGGCGGCCTTGGGTGATTTTTATGCCGCTTTGCTCGGACAACTCAGGGCAACAAAAACTTAATGCAACGGCGCGCTCGGCAAAGTTGCTGAGCACATCTAATTGAGCTAATGACTGTGCCATTGCTTGCATTTCACGCAGCGCCGGTTGTAATCGATCAATTACGGTTTGATATAAATATTTTTCACGTGCCAAGGCTTTCTCACGCGCGCTGAGAACCTTATCTTCATACTCTTTTAGTTCTTCAGTAATATAACGCTCAGCGTTTTTTAGGGTTTGCCGACGAATATAGTGTTCCGGTACCTCGGCGGCCTGCGCTTTGCTCATCTCTATATAGAAGCCATGAACTCTATTATATTTAACTCGAAGCGTGCCAATCCCTGTTTGTTGTCGTTCACGTTGCTCTAGATCGACTAAAAACTCACCGGTATTTTTGCTTAGGGTATGCAGTTCATTGAACTCAGCATCGAACTCTGGACGAATTACACCGCCTTCTCGAATAACCACGGCAGGCTCATCTAAAATAGCGTCGTCGAGTAACTGCTGTGATTCAGTGAACGGTCCCAATTTACCGCGCAACTGGCTGAGTAATTCGGTGTTTGCAATTGACAGGACGTTGGCTAATGCAGGCAGGCAATGAAGTGCTTGGCGAAGCCGGACTAAGTCTCTAGGGCGAGCATTGTTAAGGGCAATGCGTGTCAGTATGCGCTCAATGTCGCCGCATTTTCGGAGTAGGTCGTGTACTGCACTTTGATCTACGCGCTGTATAAATTCGCCAACAGCGAGCTGGCGGTGGTTAAGAATAGTACGATCTGAGATTGGTCCGTGTAACCAACGACGCAGCAAACGGGCTCCCATTGGGTTGGCACATTTGTCCATCAGCGCTACTAAGGTAAACTCGCGACCGCCTGAGAGGTTGGTT
>JAWUZB010000131.1:0-18802 GCA_034110505.1 Gammaproteobacteria bacterium | reverse complement strand
ATACGCGAAAGACGCCATCCTGATACGCGAGAGACGTCATCCTGATACGCGAGAGACGTCATCCTGAGCGCAGCCGAAGGATCTCTAAAACCACATAAGCCCTTGCTTCAACCTCCTAAAAATGAAAAAGTAGACTCACGTTAAATAGGAGAATCAAAATGAGTAACGCAGCGTATCAAGGTCAGTGCCTATGTGGCGCTATTCAGTATGAGGCAGATAAAGTATCGAACAAAATGGGTCATTGCCATTGCACCATGTGCCGCAAGTTCCACGGTGCGGCCTTCGCTACTTTTGGCTCAGTTGCAAATAGCAATTTTCGCTGGTTGGCTGGCGAAAACCTATTACAGACCTATCTCGCTGAAAACGGGACAAAGCGTAAGTTCTGTTCGCAATGTGGTTCAAGTTTGATTTTTGAGTCAGCCGAAGATAACGGATTAATAGAATTTTCTCTGGCTACTCTTGATATATCACCCGCCATTTCTCCCGACGCCCATATTTATACCGGCAGCAAAGTTGATTGGTTGACTATTGATGATGATTTACCAAAGTATCTAAATGGTCGTTGTTCATAAAATGCAAACTTTAAATAAGCGAATAGTCAGTGTTAGCAATGATGGTTACGGTAAGTCTGAATTTTCTTCTCGTCAGATCGAGCTCGGCGGCTCAGCAAATTGGATGCTTTCAGAGCAGCAAGCGGCGCTAAATTTTAGATTGCGCTCTAGCGCACCTTCTTACCAGTCAGATTGGCATGTGGCGGGTGACCCAACGCTGCTGATTATTTTGCAGGGTGTGATAGAAATCGAACTGCGCGATGGCGCTACTAAACAGTTTGCCGCCGGCGAGCTCTTTGTAGCCGAAGACTATCTGATAAATGGCGTGGCATTCGATGATAGTCATGGTCATAGCGCTCGAATTATTGGCCAACACGAGCTTCAAGCGCTGCATCTAAAGCTCGGTAAACGCTGATTATTTTAAAGCTCAGAAAGGGATAAAAGCGCTATTTTTTAATTTTAAAGATACTTACCATAAAGAAGGGCTTAGATCCTCGCTCTCGAGGAGCACCTTGTCGGCGGTGCGTCAGGAGCGCAATAGCCTACTTTTGGGGTATGACGACTCTTTAACGTAACGGTATCTCAATATTTCAGCGCCAGCAAGCTTCTATAAAATACCTCAATTAGATTTCCTCAACTTGATTTTGCTGCATTAGAGCTTTGATACTTGCACCTTTTTGGTTCAGAGCATTGACATGAAAAGCAATCAATTGCAGAGTGCATGCGTCATAGGCAGCGGCTATAACGATACCGAAGTGGTGTCGGTGGATTGCTGTTAATAATAGATTTTTTTAGATAGTAAATATTTAGATAGTAAATATTTAGTAAATATAAAAAGGCGGTCTATGAATAAGGCGCCTAGGTGGAATGTTATGGTCACAAAGTGGCTAAGTCTTTGTTTGATAGTTGTGGCGTTATCCAGTGGTCTAAATGTCGCACTTGCGCAACAAAGCGATGACCCTTTAAACGGGTATTGGAAACAAGTTGGTGAATCGGTCTATATCCAAATCACTCGTTCCGATGATGGCTATCAAGCAGAAGTAATACGCAACGACTGGGCGCCAGGCTTAGTTGGTAATAAATTATTTAAGAATGTCGTCAGCGTTAGTAATAAAAAACCGCGTTGGGCTGGAGATACCATTATTAATGGTTCAGAAATCTCCGGTGAGGCGACCGTAAGAATTAATCGCTCTGGAGAATTAAGCACCAGGCTGAAACCTGGCGGTCGCGCAACATGGGAACGCAGCCAGCCGGTTAAAAAAGCGTATTAGAGTTGTGTTGTTCTAAGAGGCCTGTCGGCAGGGGTTAAGTTTGACCCTAACCCCTAAATCATTAAACCGTTCCCACTACAAAGCTGGCGCAGGTTGTTGTGCTGCCGCCTAGATTAAACGTCATCATGTCTCCAGTGTTGGCGATTTGCTGACCCTCATAGCGTCCAGTAGTTTGTTTGGCGCAGTCGAGCAACATACGCACCCCAGTTGCTCCAACCGGGTGTCCTTGTCCAATTAAGCCGCCACTGGCGTTGATTGGCAGCTTGCCGTTAATTTGAGTATCACCATTTTCTATCGCTTTCCAAGCTTCGCCAGGCGCGTAAAGGCCTGAGTGGTCGACAATCATATATTCGGTAATGTTAAAGCAGTCGTGAACTTCCATGCCACTGATTTGTTCAATACTATTTAGCCCAGCTCGCGTGAGTGTTTGTTGAAATAGCATTTCCACATGCGGCAATAATGTTCTCCCACCTTCGGCTAGGCGACGCTTTTCGCTGAATTGCATTGGCGCATTTATATGCCCCCAGCCCTTAATATAGGGAAGGCTGTCGAGCTCAATTGAGTGCTCTTTAGCATAGGCTTTTGCGCGTTCATGGGTCGCTAATAGAACCGTTGCCGCACCATCAGTGATTTGACCGCAATCTAGACGTCGAATATTACCGGCGATCACTGGGTTTAGTTCATCGTTGTCGCTAAAGGCGTCTGGGCTAACGTCCCAATGGCGAGATTGCGCATTGGGGTTATGTTTAGCGTTAGCATAGTTTTTTGCTGAGATTGCTTCGAGGTGAGCTTTAGACACCCCAAAGGTGCCTGAGTATTCATCGATTAAGTCACTGAATGCGCAGGGCCAAACGGTTTTTGAGCCGATCCACTCTTTACCAATCCAAGCGGCACCTGCCAGTGGGTCGCCCTTAACTTCAGGCTCTTTGACTTTCATCATTTCAATGCCAACCACGCATGCGAGGTCGTAACGACCCGATTCTAAATCGGCCATTGCCGCTAGTACGGCCATTGATCCTGAGGCACAAGCGGCCTCATGACTTGACGCCGGCAGATAGGCGAGCGCAGGATCTACGTGACCGAAGAAACCGCCTAGATGAGCTTGACCTGTATACGACGCCGATACGAAGTTGCCTACGTGGCCTACTTGAATGTCAGCGGGGTCAACTTTAGTTGCATTTAATGCACCCTTAACCGAGTCGCTAAACAAATCGAAAATTGACTTTTGTTCGCGGCCCCAATTTCGAGCGAAGTCGCTTTGATGGCCGCCGAGGATGTAAATTCGAGATTTGCTCATGACTTATAACCTTTTCGATGAATCTTATTTGTACGCTATACCTGTGAGTATAGCGTTAACAGTCAAGCACGTGGTTTTGCTCTAGACCTGATTAGCCGAAGATTGTACAGAAGGCTGCTGCAGATCTCGATTTTTATCATGCTTCTGTGTGTTGCGCTCTTGGGCTTCACGCACAGTCGGTCCATCAGCCCAAGTGGCATGCGTACCACTGGCAATCCGATGCGGCAGAACGATGGTGCAGACAGGGCCAGCCTCGATATTTTGAGCATTGATTAGTACGCACTCAGAGCGATTTTGCTTAGTGTCGGTTATAAAGCTGACTAAGTAGCCATCATCTTCGCTCTGCGCATTAATGCGCGGCACAAACGGAGCTTCGCTGCCGTAACGCTTGCTGCCGAAATACAGCTCTTTGGTTTCACCTGTTTCTAAATCGTGTTTAACCAGACCGGCGAATAAAAACCAGCCCGGTTTGCTGTAGGTCGAGTAAAGATAGCGTGCCTTCTTGCCGGCGTACGCTTGGTTGAATGTGCCAAATTCTAAGACTCGATCACTTAAGCGCTCTTCTTTAGTTTCACCGGTTTTTAAATTAAATCGCCAGCGATGTAGCTTGGACTGAAATGACTGCTGGTCTAAGCCGGCCATAAATTTACCGGCGTTTTTCGGCATTCTAGGCATTGGCGCAGGATCGGGTTTGTCTTGAAAATAGCCGTCTAGCACAATTTCATCACCCTCTTCATAGGCGTTCATCCAATGTAAAACATAGGTTGGGGCGGCTTCAAACCACTGCACATCATCTTGATTTCCAAAGCGCGGGATGATTGCGAAGCGAGTTGGCATATCAGGGTAATAAGTTGGCACGTGTTTGCCGCGGGCGAGTTTTTCAGGGTCCCAAAAAAATGGCAAGTCTACTAAGATGGAATAGTTCTTTGTGAATGCCATATCGTGTGGCAAACGCGGGCCAGGCAACGGCACAGGAGTGTAATGAACCAGTTCATTGTCTTTGTTAACCACTCCGTAGTGCTGATACGGTGGGTTTTTCGAGTAATTAAAAAACATCATCTCGCCAGTATTTTCGTCAACTTTTGGGTGCGCGGAGATGCCTTCTTCGGGAACCCAAGATTCAGTACCGTGTTGCTCTAAGGTGTAGGGGTCAAGTCGGTAACCTTCACCACATTGCCAAAAGGTTGAGAGCACTTGCCCAGCGTGAACGACTACGTCTGTAGAACTTGAGTCCTTGATATATTCTTGCGCTCCCCAGCCCGGCCGTGTCGACAATTTGGCGTCGTTGACGAATCCAGTCCAGAGTGCTTTACCGGCGTCTTGCTCGGCGTTAAAACCCTCAGTACGAATAAATCGATTTCTATATTCAGCGTTGCCATCCTTAAATGAGATCGAGTGCAACATGCCATCACCGTCAAAAGGGTGGTAATGCCCGATAGGCTTGTGAACTGGGTTCTCAGTGTTGCGGATATAGACGCCGTCGATGTCTTTCGGTATTTCGCCGATCACTTCCATGTCGGTAGCGTTTACTTCATCAAACATCGGCGCCCAAGCGCCGTTGAGGTAAGGGTGAATGCCTTTTTTGATTGTATGCTTAACTGTGTTTTTCCAAGTAACGGTCATAATGCTTTTCTTCTTATCCTGCTAAGTTAGTAACTACTGCTATGAAACTATATTGCAATTAAATAGCGAATTAGGCGATACGTCAATACTAGAGTGGCGAGTATTAGATTAACTTTTAGTCGTCATCTGGCTATTTTCTGATTGACCTCGGACGAGTGTCCTTCGTGTGCTGACGGCCACTTGTTAGCCTACGGTTTAGCTAATAGCCGCTATATAGGACATTCTTATGGGCTTTTGATAAGCTTCGCCGATGCCTGAACAACTTATTCTCAACCAAGCAATTGCTGATGGTCTCGATGTTATTGGAGATCGGTGGACACTGCTTATCCTTCGCTCGGCGTTTTATGGGGTAAATCGCTTTGATGCTTTTCAAGCCGCGACGGGTGCTAGCCGCTCGACACTAACGCGTCGATTAAGTGCTTTGATTGAGCATGAAATATTTTACAAACACCCTTACAGCAGCGCAGCGAATCGCTTCGAGTACAAATTCACCGAAAAAGGTTTAGGTTTGTTAGGGCCTTCTTTATTAGCCGCTAAATGGGAATCTGATTGGAAAACGGCTGACCATATGGATATATCGAATCGCCTTTTTCATCAGCATTGCAGTGCCTATATGCAGCCTAAAGTTGTATGCCGAGCGTGCAAACAGAATTTACTTTTCGGCGACGTTACTTGGCCGCACATGAGCCGCCATTTAGAGTCACAGCTAGAACAGATTCGCACTTATAATACGCAACACCGAAAGCGCGTTACCAGTCTCTCTGACGCTGATCTTGGTAATTCTAACTTAGCCTCGCTGATTGGCGACCGATGGACATTGTTAGTCTTGATCGCTGCGTTTTTTGGGGTGCAACGATACGACGCATTTTTAACTCGATTAAATACACCTCCAAGCGTTTTATCAGAGCGCTTGAAGCAGCTAGTAAGCAATAATATTTTTGAAAAAGCCGAATATCAAACCAATCCGCCGCGACACAATTACATTCTGACTAAAAAGGGTGCCGCCTTATTCCCGTTTGTAATGACCTTGAGACAATGGATCGCGGGCAATTTGAACCAAGCAAATGAATCTAGCCCTCTGACTCATTCATGCTGCGGCAAGCCACTGGAGATGGAGGTTGTTTGCGATCAATGTGAGCATAAACCTTGGCCTGCGGATTTAGAGTTTAAACCGCAGAGATAGCCCCTATTGCTGATCGATGTTGATCGATCCGCTCATGGTTTCTAGGCTTATTGTTCTGTCGCCACTGCCCAGTGTGAATCTCATCGAGCCTGAGAACGAGAAGCTCTTTTCAGCTTTATCATCGGACAATGAGTTGTTGACGCTGCCACCAGGCCCTGTTTCAATTTCAAACGAGGCGTTAATTGGCCCTGAGTCGAATTCAACCTCGATATCGCCACTCACGGTGTCGGCATCAAGGCGGGCTCTTTGACCGAGCTTAACGCTAACGTCAATATCGCCAGAGACTGACTCTAAATTAATTCGATTGGAGCTGTCGATCCTAGCGCGAATATCGCCCGATACTGTCTGTGCTTCAAATTGTTCGGCCTCTCCATCGGCTCGAATGTTGCCGCTGACCGATGACAAATTCAGTCGACCAGATGAGCCGGTAACAATCACATTACCGCTGACCGACTGCAGATCGACGCTGCCATTACCACCTTCAAGGGAGATGTCGCCGCTCATGGTATTAGCTCGAACCTGCCCTTGGATACCTTTTAGTAGATACTCGGCCGAGGTGCTGTCAATTCTGAAGCTGCTATTGCGAGGTGCATATATCGTGAGGTCAGCATAACTCCCGCCGCCGGTCCGTTTGTTCCAAAAGCCATGTTCGCCGGTGTGTTCAATTTTAGTATTAGAGCCATTGCTTTCGAAGCTGAAATTATGACCCTTGAGAGGCAGTTCGCCGACCACTCTAACTTGCGGTTTGTCCCAGCCTTCGATGACGATTATGCCATCCATAATTTCGATATTAATTCGACCATTTTCTTCGACCTCAACGATACGGTCTATTTTATCGGCCTGAGCGACTAAAGATACTGATAGTATCAATGGCAGCAACGCTAGTTTAATTAGGTTTTTCATTTTATTGCCTCGTTAAATGGACACGCCATTTACAGTTTTGAATTTGTTCAAAAGCTTTAGCTCTTGTTGATAAGTGCGCGCCAGCATCGACGCATAATTTGGGTTAGTTGGTTGTGACAAAATCGCTTGTTTAAGTTCTAAGGAGGCGTTATCAATGGTTAACAATACCGCCTGAACTTCGCCAACGGTCGCTGCGTTGATGGTGCCAAGTTCACCGGCAAGTAGTGCGGTAAATTGCGCTCGAACATTCGAATGCTGTTGCTCGATTAAGCTGATTTGACTTTTTTGAAACTCAATATAGCTGGCTTGCAACTGATACGTATCTTGCGCACGCTGAAATGACATACTTGACATGACGAATGCGCCGAGCGCTAACATCATGCAGGCGGCCATCGACATTGGCAGCCATAGTCGTTGAAACGAGTTTTTACTTGCAGTTCCCCTAGTCTGACTATCTTTGGATTCGACAAACAGCTGAGGCTTACCGGCAAAGCGAATATTCGAGTGCACATCGGGCCAGAGATCGCGTTCAGGTTGGATATCCCAATTAAGCTTATCTAGGTATTTAACATCATCATTCAAATTTTGTTCTTTATCGCTCATGCTGTTCGTTCTGCCTGCGCCTTCAAAGTTGTTCTTGCTCTGTGCAAATGGGTTTTTGAGGTACCTACCGCCATACCGGTCATGGCCGAAATCTCGTTGTGCTGATAGCCTAAGTATTCATGCATTATGAGTACCACTCGTGCGCTATCGGATAAGCAACGTAAGGCTTTGTCAATTTCTTGGTTTAAGCCAAACGGTCGATCGGTGCTCTGTGTTTGCTGCCACTCGGCTGTTTCATAAGAGTCCTCCTCGTCTAGGCTGTCTGTTTGCCATTTGCTGTTCTTGCGCAAATGGCCAATAACGACGTTACTGGTTAAGCGAAACAGCCAACTGCTAAATTTACTGTCGCCGCGAAAGCTAGCAATTTTTTGCCATGCTCGTATAAATGATTCTTGTGCTAGATCTTCGGCCAACTCTTTCTGCCCACAAAGTCGCATACATAGGGCAAAAACTTTACCTATATTAGCTCTGTACAACTTTTCGTATGCAATCTGGTCGCCGTTTTGACTACGGAGTACCAGCTGCGATTCTTCTTCAAGCAAGACAAAAATCTCTTATGTTTAGAGGTAAGACGGGTTGGCGAGCCAAAAGGTTTACACGTAGGCAAAATAAATGCAAAAAAAGGGCGGAGAATTAGTCTCCGCCCTCAAAATAACTGATTTTTGACTCTATGCCGTCAGTAGCTTTAAACCAAAGCGTTCATACAGTGATGCGGCGATAATCAAAATAGCGCCACTGAAACCGATAATCATCCAATTACCTAACTGCGCGAGCTGCACTAAGTCGAATAAGACAATTAAGCTGGCAACAACGATACCGAGCATCGCAATGGCACGACTAAACAGCGTTTTGCCGATTGAGGTGCCAGCGCAAAGCGTTAATGCTAATCCAAAGCCACAGACAAACAGGGCTTGTATCGAGTATATGAAACCATACTCTAGGCTGGCATTGATTAGCGCAATAGGCACTACCGTACAGATGGCTAAATTGACGACTAGTGCCTTCCATTGATTGTCGCTGTCACTGCGCAATTGTTCAAACGCGAACCCGAGAAATATGCTGGCAGCGATAAACAGGTCAATGCTATTCCATGCTAAAGGCAGTACCTGCGTAGTCATGATGGCAATGAAACCGGCTATCACTAACTGAAAAATATCAACCAGGCGTTTAAGTAATGAGTTTGGGGCAACCAAGCAACTTAGGCTTCTGACAACAAAGAATAGCAAGCTACTAAAAGCTAATAGTGTGGCATCGTCGATATTATAAAAACTAACCGCACGAGCCAAAATAATTAAGCCTGGCAGTAGTAATACCGCCAATGAGGCTTTAGTTTCTTTGGTCATCAATAACGCTCTAGAGTTGCTGCCAGCAGTCGATCTTTCTAAGGTGCCGGCCTTGCTTAAACGACGTATCAGCAATAATGCCCCGCAAAGAGCGACAGCCGCCAGACCGACCGCAATTAACGGCGCGCGCAAAGGTACTAGTA
The DNA here is from genome assembly GCA_034110505.1 of Gammaproteobacteria bacterium. Classification (GTDB taxonomy): domain Bacteria; phylum Pseudomonadota; class Gammaproteobacteria; order Arenicellales; family Arenicellaceae; genus Arenicella. Next base: position 9,885 of record JAWUZB010000131.1, on the reverse strand, counting down.
ACAATGCCGATAAGCCTAAGAAACCAATCGAAAGTGGTTTGGCAATCTGCCTCGAAAAGATACTAAAGGCAAAGTAGGCAACCGCCGAAAGCAGCGTTAAGGCGCCGAGGAAAACCGGCAAGAACAAGGCACCTTGAGTGATCTCCCACTTCATCGACTCTGGGTAGTTCACCACTTGCATATCCACAGCAAACATAGAGTAACTAAGCGAGCCAAGAATAGTGAAGTTGGCCACTACCGATATTAAGGCTAAGCCAAAGAACACGCGGGCACCTTTGAATTCTTTAATCAGAAAACTAAGTACTAAACCGGCGGCAGTGAGTAGGCCCGTCTGCACTAAGAGCTTTAAGTAACGTGAGATGTCGTTGCCTTCCGCCCAGCCTTGCAGCATAAACAGGGACATTGAGGCGATAATTGCGCAGGCTCCGAAGGCACGCACTATTTGCGACAGAGAGACTATATTTTCGAGTCGTGAAAATAGCGTTTGCCTATTTTCAGGCGACTGCTGTTGGCCATAAGGCGTTTGCGGTCCAGCCATAGTTGCGCCAGAGATCATTTTTGAGTTATTCATTAGTATTCTCCGCTTGTTTTGCGTCGTCGGTTATTATTTGCAGCTGAGCTAATAGGTCGGCTTCATCTTCGGCGCGGGTTAATTCAAGGTCTAGGCTGTCACCCGAGCAGGCATCGCTGACAGCGAACTCGTGCTCTAAGACGGTTGACTCCCAACGCTCGAAGGTATCGTTTAAATTGTCATCGGTGTTGGCACAAGCTACCGCTCTATTGACGTCGGCAACGGTCTGTCGAGAGCGCATAAGGCTATGCTTCTGTGTCATCTCGTTGAGCTTGGTCTGCAAGGTCTGCAGCTTAGCCGTAACATCACCAACCAAATCAGCTTGCTGTTTTTCGGAATAGCTTAAACGGCCGATATCCGCCTCGCATTGATTGCGTCTTGCGACGCACTGTAAGGCTTTTTTTTGGTCGCTTGCAGCCAGCTCAGTGGCCCGCTTGGTCCACCCCTCAAATTGTTCTTTGGCCTCTTTAAGCTGAGCTTGATAGGCTTGATGTTGTTGTCGTAGGGTATTAATGGAATTAAGGTTACTATATGGCAAGGTCGAAACAAATCGTAGATGCGATCAAAGTAACGCTTAAACAGCAAGGCATTACGTATCGTGTGTTAGCTCAAAAACTGGACCTTTCGGAGTCGACGGTTAAGCAAATGTTCGCCAATGGTAATTTCAGTTTGAATCGTTTGGATACGATTTGCGAACTGCTGGAGGTTGATATAAATGCCTTACTTGAAGTGTCTGAGGCATTGGAAGACAGAGTTACCTCGATTAGTCTTGAGCAAGAGCAAGAGCAAGAGCAGGCGCTGGTAGAAGATCGTAAGTTACTGGTAGTTGCTTACTTTTTAGTGAATCACTGGAAGGTTGATGAAATTGTTGCACGCTATGACATTGGCGAGACTGAGATCATTACCTTTCTAGCAAGATTGGACAAGATGCGCCTTATCGAGCTGCAGCCGAATAATGGCGTACGGTTACTTATGGCTAATAATTTTTCTTGGCAGCCAAACGGGCCGATCGAGAAATATTTTCGCTCCGCAGTACAAACAGAATTTTTTAACACCTCATTCGAAGAAGACGGTGCTCTGCGGGTGGTCAAAAATGGAGTATTGACGTCTAAAGGTCAAGCAGACTTACGTAGCCGCTTAAAGATGATTGATTCTCTTTTCGATGAAATTGCAAAACAAGAACGCAAAATTCCGATTAACGAACGCCATGGAATCACGATGATTCTGGCTATTCGAAATTGGCAGCCGAGCATGTTTACCGACTTAGAACGCTAACTTTTCAAAACAAATCACGACAACTGACTATGCAAAATCCAGCAACAGAAAAAAAAGGTATGTGGGCTAAAGCCGCTGACGTGGCCGAGCAAACACCAGCCGAACGAAATCGCTATGTCGACCTACTCAGGGCTCTATCTATTAGCGCTGTGGTGCTGGGTCACTGGATCATTGCCGCACCTGCATTCATGGCTGGTATCGCCAGCATGGATCATCTATTGCAGATACAACCGCCGGCGCAGTGGCTAACTTGGTTGTTTCAAGTGATGCCCGTTTTCTTTTTTGTCGGTGGTTATTCGAATGGCGTCTCCTGGGACGGTGCGCAAGCGAAAGGGCAACGCTATTCATCTTGGCTTAGTTCTCGTTTACGACGTTTGCTCGGCCCTGTTATACCGCTGGTTATATTGTGGGCAGCGCTCGGTGTTATCGGTTATTACCTTGGTCTTCCGCAAGAGATGATCCAAGTTGGGTCACAAATATCCTTAGTACCAATTTGGTTTTTGGCGATTTACTTCGTGATTGTTATGTTCGTGCCAGTGACTCGTGCGCTGTGGCGCAAGCTCGGTTTGTTGAGCGTGATACTTCCGTTTTTAATGGCGGTGATCGGCGACATTATTTATTTCAATACTGAGTACAAATGGTACGGCTGGTTCAATTACTTCTTCATTTGGGGCGCGATTCATCAACTAGGTTATGCCTGGCAGCAAGGCCGCTTTAGAGGAGTAGGGCCGTCTTTGTGTTTAGCCATTCTGGCCGGTTCATTTTTAGTCTTGCTGACGCTATTAGGGCCATATCCGATCAGCCTAATTGGCGTACCAGGTGCTGACTTTAGCAATACAACGCCACCCAAATTGCCGCTAATAGCGCTAGGCTTAACTCAAATAGGCTTGCTGTTGGCACTCGAAGGTCCCGCTAGGCGCTGGCTATCAAACGCCAAGGTGTGGACCGCAACAGTCTTGGTTAACGGCTTTATCATGCCGATATTCTTATGGCACAGTACGGTTATGATTTTAACCGTTGGTTTTTGCTTTTGGTTACTGCCGGTAGTTTTATCAGTGCAACCAGGCAGTGGTCTTTGGTGGGCGTATCGACCTCTTTGGATTTTGGCTTACTTTACGATTATGATGATATCGTTACCGTTGTTTATGTGGTTAGAGCGCAAACTTGGCGGTGGCACAAGTAAACATAATACTGGTGTTGCGGTAATTATCTTTGGGCTTGGAATGTGTGCTGGGCTTGCCGTTATGGCCGGTGTCGGGGTGGCGGGCAATGGCGCCTTTGGGCTTAATTGGTTAGCCATATTGATGCCGATCGTCTGTGTACTCGCATTATCGCTAATCGGCAAAAAGCCCACCCGATAACGTGTTTTTCACATTTCCTAGGCTCGAATTATTGCCTACTTACTGGCGATATTGCCGCCTAGAATAAGCAACAACACATCGTTATTTTTTGATGTCTAATTTTAACAATTACTCATAGAGAGCGCTCATGATTCGATTTCTTTTCATTACTCTAGTCACACTGCTGACCGTTAGCATCGCCATACCAGTAAATGCAGATAGCCACGCGTCTGACAGTCTTGAAAAAATTCTGCAGGATCATTGGGCCGCGGCTAATAAGGAGCAACTGTTTTTTCGCAAAGACCCTGATACGTTTCGTATGAATGGCAAGTTACCAGACGTCTCTGAGCAGGGTCGAAATCGTCGATCCAAATTTAACCAAGGGCTGCTGCAAAGAATCGATGTTTTAGACAGCACATCATTAACGCCGCAACAGCGAGTTAGCTTACGGCTGTTTAAGTACGAACGAGAAACTGAAGCCGAGAGTTATACCCAGTTAGACCGCTTATACCCACTGGACTATTACTCAAGCTTTTCTTCATACTTTGCCGGAGCGCCGGCCAATATGTCGTTTCTAACGCAAGCCGACTATGACAACTATTTGATAAGTTTAGCTGATTACCCTCGTTATCTTGATCAATATTTAGTCGATCTACGGGAAGCGATCAGCAAAGGCCATGTGCATTACTGTGAAAGTTTTAAAGGGTATGAAAAGAACATCTCAAAACATATCGTTAACAACCTAGAAGAGAGTGTTTTTTATGCGCCGTTAGCGGCCATTCCATCGACCATTACGAAGAGTGAAAGACAGAGAATAATCGCCAAAGGGTCAGCATTAATTAGTCAAACGATAATACCTCAATACCAGCGTTTCTACGATTTTTTCACTAAAGAGTATATGCCTAACTGCCGCAAACAGGTTGGTATTAACAATCTCGAAAATGGCCAGAAATATTATCAATACCTTATTCGCTATCACACCACGACCGACTACACGGCCGAACAAATTCATCAGTTGGGTTTAGATGAGGTAGCTCGTATTCGCGCTGAAATGGACTCCTTGATAGAGGAGATTGGTTTTAAGGGTGACTTTAAAGCGTTTATCCAATTCTTACGTACCGATCCACAGTTCTACACCACTGATGTTCGCGACATGATAGAGAAAGCCAGTTACATCACTCGTAAGATGGCGGCGCAACTACCCAAGTGGTTCGGTCTATTGCCGCGCAATACTTTTGACATCAAGTCGAGCCCCGGCGGCGGTGCTTACTATGTGGCGTCCGATGGCAGTGGCACCACATCTGGTAGCTACTTCTTAGACACCGAGGACCTCTCTAGCCAACCGTTATACAACCTAGAGGCTCTGACCTTTCATGAAGCAGAACCAGGTCACCATTTTCAAGGTTCAATCGCCATGGAGCTTGATGTGCCAGAATTTCGTAAAACCTTATACCACTCAGCCTACGGCGAAGGTTGGGGCTTGTATTCTGAAAGACTGGGCAAAGAGATGGGCTTTTATCAAGATCCATACAGTGACTTTGGGCGACTCACTTATGAGATGTGGCGTGCCTGCCGATTAGTAGTAGACACCGGTCTGCACGCTAAGGCATGGTCACGTCAGCAGGCGATCGATTACTTGGCCGATAATACGGCACTGAGTTTGGCCGATGTAGTGAGTCAAATTGATCGCTATATAACCTGGCCAGCTCAAGCTTTGTCTTACAAGATAGGTGAATTAAAGATTCGCGAGTTACGAGCGCTTGCTGAAAAAGAATTAGCGGATGATTTTGATATTCGCGACTTTCATGACCAGATGCTGATCAACGGAAGCTTGCCTTTAGCGTTGCTGGAGGAGCTTACCTTAGAGTGGATCAACGAGGTCAAAGCCTCGCTTAACTAATTGTTAGCTAGACTTTAATAGATTTATAATCGGCATATGGGGTCACTTTCTGATTCGCTCTTGAATCAGTCACGCCCCAATGTATAACGCCCCATTGCGCCTGAGATACGGCGTAATAGCCATTTCGGCGTTGCTCTTCCCATTATAGTTGCGGCTAGATTTACCGCGCCCGGAACGCAAATAACCTCGCCCTTCAAACATGCTTGATAGCCTTGGGCAGCAACTTGTTCGACCTCACCGATCATAAAGGCCGGTATATTGAAACCACCACTTTTTTCCCGCGCATTGGCAACCATATTGGTGGCGGTAACGCCAGGACACAGTGCGGTAACCGAAACGCCGCTATCAGATAGTTCTGCAGCAAGCGATTCGGTTAGCGACAGCACATAGGCCTTAGTGGCGGCATAAGTAGCCAGGCTGGGTATTGGCTGAAATGCGGCAATAGAGGCAACATTGAGAATTCGCCCCTTTCCCCGCGCCACCATTGGCGGTAGAAAATAACTCAACATATTTGTCAGCCCAGAAACGTTAAGGTCGATCAAGGCCTGCTGCGAGCTACTTGGTAAATCAACAAAGTTGCCGTTCTCGAGTACCCCTGCGCAGTTGACTAAGATATCTATCTCGATGCCTTGTTGGTTTAAATCTGTGGCTAGGTTTTTAGCCGCGCCTTGGCGGGATAAATCAGCTGATTCAACCCATACTTTTACGTTGGCATCACTTTTTAGTTTGCGCGCGAGCGCCTTAAGTTTTTCTTCGCTACGCGCTACTAGCACAAGATCGTATCCACCCTTGGCGAAGTTTTTTGCCAGCTCCTCACCAATCCCTGAGGAAGCACCGGTTATCAGTACAGTTTCATTTTGCATCACTCTGGCCCCAATTATTTAGTTATCAGAAAAGTAACTTTCGCTATAGATAATGACATTATATTATTTGCGTGTATAGGTTCCTCGTGCGCAGCTGCGACGCCATCAGTGCTTAGCTATTAGCTTAAAACTTATCCTAATTCTAATAATCTACCGCAAGGATAATAAACGACACAATACTTGTCGTTGCGAGCGCGTCTTAACCTTTTCCTGTGTGGCCGATCAGCAATAAGTTCGCAGGTGGGTATGCTGAGGTGCTATTTTTCTAGCGTACCGAAAGCCTCAATTGGTTTATTCTGTCTATACTTGAGTGACATTATCGCCATCGACTGAACAATGGCCGGACCTTAGCTAACATTGACCTAATAAGAAATGCTTAATATTAATACTAACAGAACCGATAAATTAGAACTTATACGAACATTCGAAGAGTCGGGCAGAGTTCATATCCCTCAGTTTTTAGAGGCTAATAGTGCCCTAGAAATCCATCAAGCACTGGTGCAACAGGAGCAATGGAATCTGGCTTGGAATGATTGTGGTAAGCATAAAGACTTAGATTATACTGGTGTTTTAGATTGGACAACTGAACAGCGAAACAGTTTAGAAGCAAGAATTCATGCTCAGGCTGAAAAGCAGTTTGGATACGTGTATGCAGCGATTCCGATCTTCGATATTTACAAAAATAAGCAGATGCCAGGTCATTTTTTCAATCAAATCTATGAGCTTTTTAAGCGTCCTGAATTGATTGAATTTGTTCAGCATATCACCGCCGATAGTTCGATTGTTTATGCCGATATGCAAGCTACTCGATACTCAAAGGGGCATTTTTTAAATCAGCACGATGACAACGTTGAAGGTAAGAACCGAGTAGCGGCATATGTACTTAACCTTACCCCCAAGTGGCGAACGGATTGGGGTGGGGCATTAGTTTTCCCTGAGCAGAAAGGTCAGCCAAGCGAGTGTTTTTTCCCCAGCTATAACGCTCTAAACATATTCTCCGTTCCTCAAAATCACTCTGTTTCATTGGTAACTCCGTTCGCCGGTGCTGACCGATACTCTATTACTGGTTGGTTTCGATATTAGAGCTTTGGCTTGCATCTTAATGGGGTCAGAGTCGATTGAAGCTTAATCGCGGTTAAGGCGAGTAAAACCCTAATCTCGTATGCATTTGTCTGAATACGACAAAAAGATGTAGCATGGTTGGACTCAATTATCAGCTACCTCAGGAGTTATCTATGTCTATTTTAGTATCCGAATTATGGTTGGCAATTTTATTCGCGGGTCTATTGAGTTGGTTCGCGAGCGCTCTCATCCACATGCTTTTCAAGTATCACAATGCTGATTATAAGGAGCTCTTGAATGAACCAGAGGTTTGCTCTGCACTAGCAGAAAAGTTACCGGCGCCTGCGCTTTATACCGTCCCCTACTGTTCTGATATGAAAGCAATGGGCGAAGAGTTGATGCAAAAAAAGTTTACTCAGGGTCCGGTTGCAATGATTACCGTTATGCCTAATGGGATGCCACCTATGGGCAAGCTTTTATCACAACAGATATTGTTTTTTATCTTTGGATCATTGTTGATAGGATACCTTGCGAGCATCTCTATTGCGGCAGATGCGGCTTTTATAATAGTCTTCAGACAGATTTTTGTGGCCTCGTTTTTAACCTACGGTTGGGCACAGATTCCTTATAGCATTTGGATGGGTCAACCATGGTCTAACTGTGTTCGATATCTGCTTGATGCATTAATTTATGCAGCCGTAACGGCATGCACTTTTGCTCTGTTGTGGCCTGACGTGAATTAGGAAAATTGGATCAGACAGAGATTGTTCGAATAATCGCAAAGGACATTAGTGAGCGTCAATTTCAACTCAAAGCGGATATAGCTAGGGAGGGTAGGGGCAAGACCTGACTCGAAATATTGAAATAGCGCATTTTGGCACTATATTAAATATGTAGAAATGGAGATGGTATAATTTCAGTGACGAAACAATACTAGAAACTGCTGGGCTATCAATGTTGAAAATTTGAACCCACGGACATCAATTGATTTAGGGAGGTATCTCAAATGTTTAGATTATTCATTGTACTCACGGTGGTCTTTTTGTTGGCGATGTTTGTGCGTGAGCTGACGAAACATTTCTCTCGTGATAACAAAGAAGAAGAATTACGTGACACCTTTATCGAAGGTGATTTAGCCGATATAGATTTGGAAATCGCTGAAGAAAAGGCGCGTCAGGAAGGTGTTCGTTCGGAAACGGACGAGCTAAAATCAGAAAATAAAAATAATAAAGAGGAACAATAAATGACTAGAATCCCCGCTAAGTTAATCGCATTCGGCGTCCTATTTGTAGGGGCGGTGGTAGTGCTCTTTATGGCATTCGGCATCAACAATGCTGGACATCGAACTGTGGTGCAGTACCCCACTGGTAAGCTTTACGTGAAATTTTCGCCCGGTATTTACCCGCAATGGTTTGGCACGGCCGAAATTTACAATGACGTAATTACCTTTGACTATGACAAAAGTTCGGCGGATGTTGACTCATCGATCAGTCAAAAAGGTATCTCGGTGCGCTATCAAGATGGTGGTACAGGCTCTGTTTATGGCAAAGCGCGTTTTACGCTACCCGGTGACGAAATCACGATGTTACACCTGCATAAAGCATTTCGATCTAATCGCGGAGTGTCGCAAAAGCTAATCAAATCCGTCACCGAAGAGGGCATGAATCTGACCGCGGGTTTAATGAGTTCGGAAGAAGCCTACGCTGAAAAACGAAGTATTTATACACAATGGTCGAGCCAACAGATATCCAAAGGTAAATTTCAAACTAGACTCGAAAGAATCTCCACGGTAGACGAGAGCACTGGTAAGGAAGTTACTAAGAACGTTCCTGTTATCAGTTATGGAAGTAATGGCTTACCAGTACATTTGGACAGTGATCTTGCCGATTATGGAATTGACGTTAATGGTTTTCAAATAACCGATTGGGATTTCGAACCGAAAACATTGCAGCAAATTGCCACAAAACGTGAAGCAACCATGGCGATCATTACCGCGATCGCCAACGCTGAGCGTGCCAAGCAAGACGCAATAACGTCGGAAGAACAAGGTAAGGCCAATGTAATGACGGCTAAATACCAGAAAGAAGTTGTCAAAGAGCAAGCCGTGGTAGATGCGCAACGAGAAAAAGAAGTAGCTGTTATTTCGGCCGAAAAAAACGTAGAAGTAGCACGCCAGCAAAAGCTTGAAGCTGAGCAGAAGAAATTGGCTGCCGTGGAGTATAAGCAGGAGCAAATATTGCGTGGCGAAGGAGACGGCGCATATAAGCGTTTAGTGATTCAGGCCGATGGTGCGCTCGCGCAAAAACTTGAAACCTATGAAAAGGTGATGGGACGCTTTGCCGCTGCTATCGAGAAACAGAAGTGGGTGCCTGAAGTGCAAATGGGGGCCGGTAGTGGGGCCGATGGTGGTTCAAATGCGATGACCCTGATAGAAATGATGAGCGTCAAAGCCGCCAAAGACTTGGCCTTAGATATGAGCGTTAAGAAGTAAGGTTTAATTAGGCTATGCACAAGCGTGCGTAGCCGGCTTTTGATCATACTTTCGCTTGTGTTTTCGAGTGCCGGAAATGACCGGAGAAGGGCCTATGGCTGACATTCTTGATCGGCTACTTGGCTAGCATCTCAATTGCTGCAAATGTAGATTATATGATGGTATTCAGACAGGTCTTTATTGCCTCCTTTCTGACTTACGGGTGGGCACAAATTCGGTACAGTATTTGGTTGGGTCAACCATGGTCGAATTTTGTTCGATATCTGCTTGATGCCTTGATTTATGCCGTGGTAAGAGCATCCACGTTCGCTCTGTTATGGCCATAGGTGAGTTAGGTAAACATAAACTCTGATTGCCAATGCTGATAAATTTAGCCGATGCCA
>JAWUZB010000130.1:0-15409 GCA_034110505.1 Gammaproteobacteria bacterium | reverse complement strand
TATATTGTAGTGCAAAGCGCGCGCCTTGCTCGCTCATTTGAGAAGAAGCGTGTTCTACCCAATTCTCTCGCTGTAGATATTGTTGATAGTCGTCGTAGGTATCTCGCAACTGGTTAATCGGTGATACTCGAGGCATTCCCGGACGGCCTGAATTGTAAAATTCGAAGCGAGCTTCAAGGGTTTCTTCGGATAACCAAGACTTATCATTTTTGATCATCACGCTGGTAACAACCAGCAATATAGCACTCATCCCCCTGCTTTTAATATTTGGCTTATTTTTAACCCAAACTTCAGTCAAACGAATCACGATGAATAAAAATATCGCCCAAACTACTAAGGCATATATATGTTGATCAGTGTCTAAGAAATCAGCATGCTGAGCATTCTCAAGTGCGATCGATGGTAAAAAACCGCCGGTAACGTAAAAGGATTGGGCTTGAATCAAAAATACAAAAACGAATACAGAGGCTAGACTATAGGCCAACAAACGCAAAATAAGAGGTTTACCGAAGAGCAGTACAAACACACTCGAGTAGAGAAAGAAGTCAGCAAAGAAGCGATTTAGGTAAATACCTTTATCGAGCAGTTCTAGATCTCTAGGCCAATCGATTTGAACCGCGAATTTACTGACAATAAACAAAAATCCCAGAAGTAAAACTAGAGGGATTTTTAGCGCATTAAACAAGTTAAAGCTGAAGCTGTTCTGATTGTTGTAGTTTTTAGCTCGCATGCTGCGTAAGTCACCTAAGAAGATTAGTCGAGCATAATAAACTGCGGCTTAATGCCAAACAAGCTCAGGCTCTTAGATAAAATCAAGCGGCTGAATTACTTAATCGTTAACCACTCGATACTCAAATATGCAAACGCTAAGTAATGGTGAGTCACGTGGCATAGCGTCACTTTGCTGAGCATCTTGGTGGAATCAATTCAGCAACTTGGATATGCTGTTTGCCACTGTAAAATAATTTGAGTAATAAATGCCCTCTAAAATTTCCGTCAACATCGCTAAATCAGGTTTTTATCAAGGCTTTAACAAGGTAGTGACGATCACGCCAAAGGTTCTAGTTTTGTGCTTAGTAGCATGGGTAGTACTACTCCCCGATCAAGCAAAAACAGTTTTATCAGACTTGCAATACTGGACCACCTCAACTTATGGGTCTTGGTATATGGTCGCATCGGCGATTTTCATGATATCGATTATTCTGCTGGCAATCATTCCAAGCACCGGACGAATCAAGCTCGGTAAAAAAAATGATAAGCCCGAGTTCTCTTTGTTCTCCTGGTTTTCAATGATGTTTGGGGCAGGCATTGGCATTGGCATGCTAACCTACTCTACCGCCGAACCAATTTTTCATTTCGCATCTAACCCAGATACGATTCAAGGCTTAAGCAACAGCCTAGACGCCGACAATGTTCGAAATGCGTTTAAATGGGGTTTCTTTCACTACGCCCTAACGCCCTGGGGATCGTACGCCATTATAGGTATCGCCCTAGGCTACTTTAGTTATAACAAAGGCCTACCGCTAACAATCAGATCATCGCTACAACCTTTATTTGGTAAGGCTATTCAAGGCTGGCTTGGCCATGCCGTAGATATCGCGGCAATCTTAGCCACCATTATTGGCGTTGGCGTTACCATTGGTTACGGCGTTTCTCAATTCGCTTCGGGAGCATACAATATAAGTGGCGCCCAATGGTTAATGAACGTTGACGGAACGCCAAGCTTCGTCGCTCAGTTTGTGGCTTTACTAGTGGTGCTTGTCGCCTCTACTTTATCAGCCATGTCTGGCGTCAATAAAGGTATTAAATGGCTATCGAATATCAATATGGGCTTATCTTTTTTCCTATTGATATTCTTCGTTTTTTTTGGTTCCCTAGCGTTTGCGATTAATGCCTTTGCTTTTGCAATTTGGGACTATGTGATCAATTTAGCTGAAATGTCGTTCACTGTTTGGGATATTAACGAAGATAAAGAACTGGCTGAATGGCAAGGCGCTTGGTCTATTTTCTATTGGGCATGGTGGATTGCATTTGCGCCATTTGTCGGCTTATTTCTAGCGAGAGTATCGCGTGGCCGGACAATACGCGAATACGTGTTAGGAGCGATGATTGTTCCATCGCTGACCTGTCTAACATGGTTTACCTTAATTGGTGGTACCGCCATCAACTTGGAGCTGAGTGGCGTAGCTCAAGGCACTATCGTTAATGCCGACATATCAGCGCAGCTGTTTCAAACGATTAACTTAATTTTAACCCCCGAGCTGGCGACCTTAATGTCAGCTGTCATTGTTTTGTTGCTTTTAACTTATCTAGTTACCTCGGTAGACTCGGCTATATTGATTGTCACTACGCTCGCTTCGGGTGGCGACTCAAAGCAAAAAAACACTAAGCACATAATAATTTGGGGAGTGCTTTTCACCGCGGTTATTGCTTCATTGTTGGCTGCCGGCGGCATGGATACACTTAGATCAGCAATGATTATTGGCGCGCTACCCTTTTCACTGGTTATGATGTTGATGCTTATTTCGTTATTGAAATCCCTATTTCTCGATAAACAAAAATAACATCTTAATTGCCAGGTCTTCAAACCACCGGAACATCAATACAGACACATCGGCATGGTCAGTGATCATCCAGAATTAGATTGGCGTTTGCTTAGCCAATACTGATTTGCCGCTAATTATAGTTAGCCATTGATTGATCCGCCCTTTCATCTAGATTATCGTACTAGAGGCTTACGAGTATGTTTTAATTGTGTTCTCGTAAGATAAAGATCAACAAAAAATACGTATGAGTTATCAACAAGTAAGCCTAAACCCAAAACTATTACTAGCGGCCGTTAACGAAAATCTAAATCGTCATTTTTATGCCGATGCAAGAGATTCCTCAAAGGCTTTATACAAGGCCATTTACGAAGGTACACAAGTACCATTCATGCGTATTGATACCGGTGAATCTGGCGAAGTCTATTGCGAGCTCTGCTTAGATTCGTCTCTTTACGTCGGTAAACTCAACTTTGGTAAATTCCGTAAAGCCTTGGCAATGATGATGCTTGGCATAAAAGCACGGACCGAAAATGATAAACCACTGAACACTCTGAGCAGCGACAGCGGGGAAATTTTGTTTAACATTCCAGGCATTGTTAATGAAGAAAATCAAATCAATGTAATGGTCTGCAGCTTTAAACAAATGGGCCCAGGTCTATCAAATGTAAAATTAATGTATTTGGATCCAGATAAATACGCAGCCGCCGCTCAGCAAGCGTCTGACTTAGTTGCATCTGAAAAAAAAGCCGCTCCTAAAAGAATAATTTGGTCTAAAAAATAGTTTGCCTAAATAACTGTTGCTAGACCCATGCACTCGGCTAGAGCGCTCGAGCAAAGATATAGAGGCTAAGGCCTTCTCCCTAACCGAATAAATTGAGTACATCGATATGAGTAATAACACCCACTCTAGCCCTAAAAACACCTACGGCCCAAACACTAAGCTCGACACCCAATGCAGTTATATCAACGGCGAATATGTACCCAACCAAAGTGGCGAGACATTCGCTACCGTGTTCCCAGGTAATGGTGAAAAAATCTGTGCTGTTGAGATTGCCGGACAAGCCGAAATTGATTTAGCCGTTGCGGCCGCTAAAAAGGCGTTTACAACATGGTCGAAAACGCCGGCGGCTGAACGCGGCAACATTATTCGTCGCGCCGCGCAAATTTTGCGTGAGCGAAATCAGGAGTTAGCGGAACTGGAAACCCTAGATACGGGCAAAGCAATCTCCGAAACTAACTGCGTAGACATTATTTCAGGGGCGGAAGTTATGGAATATTACGCGGGGGTTGCGCAAACGTTACATGGTCAACATATCGATCTACCGCCTGATGCATTTGCGATGATGCGCCGTGAGCCGATTGGAGTCTGTGCCGGAATCGGAGCATGGAACTACCCAATTCAAATCGCGATGTGGAAGTCTGCTCCAGCCTTAGCCTGTGGCAATACTATGGTGTTTAAACCAGCTGAACAAACACCACTTAGTGCTCTAAAATTGGCCGAAATATACAGTGAAGCTGGCTTGCCTGATGGTGTCTTCAATGTGGTGCAGGGCGCAGGTGATACTGGCTCGGCTTTAATCAGCCACAAAGATGTTTCTAAGGTAACACTCACCGGCTCAGTCGAAACAGGCAAAGTCGTCATGGCGCACAGTGCTAAGGATCTGAAAAAAGTAACTCTAGAGCTAGGTGGAAAGTCACCAGTAATCGTATTTGACGATGCTAATATCGATAATGCTATCAATGGAATATTGGCGGCTAATTTTTACTCCTCGGGGCAAATATGTTCGAATGGCACACGTGTATTTGTGCATCAAAATATCTATCAAGAGGTCGTTTCTAAACTCGCAGATAGAGCTGGCGGCATGAAAATTGGTAACCCATTTGATCCATCAACAGATATGGGCCCGCTGGTTTCTGCAGAGCACTATGAAAAAGTGAAACGCTATATGGAAATTGCCAAGGCAAGCGGTGCCAGACATGTCTGTGGTGGCGATATTCCTGATAATGATGAGCTGAAGGATGGATTTTATATCACCCCTGCGATCTTCGCCGACTGCCTCGATGACATGCAATTTGTACAAGAAGAGGTGTTTGGACCGCTGCTTTCGATTATGTCATTCACTGATGAAAACGAAGTGCTAGAACGTGCTAACGATACTGACTTTGGTTTGTCTGGCGCCGTATTCACCCAAAATTTCAGCCGAGCTCATCGTGTTGCGAACCAAATTCAGGCAGGTATGGTGTGGATTAATGAGTACAACGTTACCCCTGCTGAGATCCCTTTCGGTGGTTATAAACAGTCGGGCATTGGACGTGAAAATGGCCTTCAGGCAATTGAGTATTACACTCAAATTAAAACGATATATGCGAACTTAGGTGATATTCCACGACTATATTAAGATACAAGCGGGCCTACTTCGACAACATAAGAGCAACCGGGGCTTGGCGGCAAAGCGCAGATAAAAATAGTTTTTGCTTTGTTATTTCGTCTAACGCTGGTGTTTATAAAACCACAACTATCGGTGGTCAAGCACATTGAACGTCTAGCTATCCCGGCTTAACCTATGGGTATGCATTCTAATGGTTGAATGCATATCATCGCGATCTAAATACAACCCGCGTAAATGACGATCGCCCGATTGTGGGAAAAACTCCTCTCGGCCGTGCAGGATTCGCCGATTGTCAAAAATAAGTATATCCCCTGCTGAAAACGTATAGCGCATTTGATAGTCAGGCGAATTAGCCATTTGCATAAAGCGTTTTAAGGCCCGATAGGCCGGCTCAATATTTTGATATTCAGTCATTAACGGCGCTCTTGAAAAGGGTAGTAAACGCACCTCAAATACCTTGCCCGCATCATCGACATTTATGATCGGCGCTTGCCAACGATAATCTGTGTCACCAGCTCGATTGGCAAAACACCATTTTAAGCTCGATAAAATAGCAAAATCCTGCGGGAATTGATCGGCTAAGTCAGCGGCCACTTTAAAGCCGTCGGTCATTGTGCTTTCACCGCCTTTTGCATCGGCGACTAGGCAATGCAAAACTTGTAAGCCTGGTGGTGATTCGCGTGTTGGGATATCAGTATGGGCAGATAAGCGGCCACTAGTATAAGCATTACTATCACCATCGACACGCGACACTACGTCAAATATTCTTGCGAAGTGCGTTTCTCTAAGCGGGCCAATTCTTAAGCCTAGAGCTTCGACAGTATCGCGCGACGAACCAAAGTTTCGTATTCGAACTAAGCCTGTACGCTCAACCACTAGCAACATTTCAAGCAGCAGATCATCACTAATCTGTTGATCGATTGCACTAAAGCTAATCGGTTCTGCCAGCTCGGATGAAGTCCACATAAATGATTCTGAAGATTGTTGCGGCATTAGGCCACTATGAGCAAATAGCCAGCCGGGATTGAACACACTCACATGTCTGTCGTGACACCAGTTAATCACCAAGGCGCGATCAGCATCAAGCGAAACTTGATCTGCTTTAATATCTAAACATAAGTCTAAAATATCGATCAAATGCTCTCTAGTGACGGAGTGTAAGCAAATGTTGCAGGCACAATTATCGCGTAGCCATAAAGGATGAAAGCGACTACTTTGCTGATCCATCCAGTGGACTAAAATAGCGCCGTCATCAAGGACCTCACAATACTCGATATTGGCCTCAGTAGGCCATACTAGGTTGTCGGGCGTGGGGGTCGGATAGTGTTTCATTTCATCACCTTGCAACTTAATACGGTTTACTCAGAGACTCGTGCTTGGAAGCTAGTTTGGCCAGCTCTAACGCTATGGGTTCGAGCGGAAAACACGATTTACGGGCTTCAAGGTCAACATGAATCAGTAGCTGGTCACAGCTCGCTAACAACTCGCCTTGCGAATTTCGCATGGCGTGTTCCAGCTCTAATTTTTTGCCCAGCCCGTTAGCGACACGGGTTTCGACGGTAATAGCATCGCCGTGATGACACTCTTTTATATATCTGATGTGCATATCTACAGTAAAGTAGCTCATGCCGCCGTCAATATAATCAGTATTAGCGCCAATGGTTTGCATTACCTGATCAGAGGCAACAGAAAATACCTCGCCATAGCGGCTATCGTTCATGTGGCCGTTATAGTCTGCCCACGTACTGGGAATAATACGATCAATAGTGATTAAGTAATCCCCTGCCTTATGCGTTTCAGCGCGTAGTTGCTCGTCCATATTATTTAACAACGCACCAGCCCCCCAGTTAGTGCCCTTGAGGCTGCGCATCATCGCCACTAAGTTGTCATCGCGAATTCGCTCGAGCTGGCGAATTGAATGGTGCCCTGAGTGTGCATCGGATTGATCAGCAATCGTTTGCACTAGGCTATCGCTTAGCTCTGGCACGTTCGTCAGTTTAGTCCAAGGCCACTCGAGCGCTGGACCAAACTGTTTAATAAAATGCGCCATCCCGGCTTCGCCTCCGGCAATTCGATAGGTTTCAAATAAACCCATTTGCGCCCAACGCAAACCAAAGCCATAGCTAATCGCGTCATCAATTTCCTTGGTTGTGGCGATACCATCGTTTACTAACCATAAGCCTTCTCGCCACACGGCTTCTAACAATCGATCAGCTATATGCGCGTCAATTTCCTTACGAACAATCAACGGGAAGCAGCCTATCTTAGTAAGCATTCTTTTAGCTTTTTCGGTTGTTTCGAGGTCTCCGACTAATTCCACCAACGGCACCAGGTAGACGGGATTAAATGGGTGGGCAACAATTATTTGGCTAGGCCGAGAAGAACCCCGTTGCAGTTCTGACGGTTTAAAGCCCGAGGTTGAAGATGAAATTATAGTGCGGCTTAAGCAATATTTCTGAACTTGATTCAATACTTGTTGCTTTATTGCTAGTTGCTCAGGAACGCATTCAGACACCCAGTCAACCTCCTTCACGGCCGCTTCGACACTAGCGCTAAACACCAACTGGCCTTGCTCGGGTAAGCGGTGTTCATATAGGTCCGGTAGCGAGCGCCGAGCATTGTCTAACACCTCGGTGATTTTACGTTTAGCCTGCGGGTCAGGATCATACACATTAACGTCAATACCCATTAGCAAAAAGCGAGCCACCCAGCCGCCACCAATAACACCACCGCCAATAACGGCAGCCGTTTTTATCTGTTCACCGGTCTGTTCATTCATGCCGGTGCTCGCTTGGTTAAGCCTAATTTTACGCGCACCTCGGCCGGGGTTAGTATTTTAGAGCCAATTGCTTGAATAATGGTTACGGCTCGTTCAACTAAGGCTTGGTTAGTTGCTAACACTCCCTTGTCTAGCCAAATATTATCTTCTAAGCCTACCCTAACATTACCTCCGGCTAACACCGCCGCGGCAACATAAGGCATTTGATTCTTGCCAATCGAAAAGGCCGACCAATTCCAATCATGCGGCACATTGTTGACCATCGCCAAAAATGTATTAAGGTCATTAGGTGCACCCCAGGGAATACCCATGCAAAGCTGAACTAGCGCTGGGTTATGTAACACCCCGCTTGTGATCAAGTGTTTCGCGAACCATAGATGTCCGGTGTCAAAAGCTTCTATTTCCGGTTGCACACCCAACTCGGTCATCATCCGCCCCATGGCTTCTAGCATGCCAGGAGTATTGGTCATAACGTAGTCAGCTTCAGCAAAATTCATGGTGCCACAATCAAGCGTACATATCTCAGGCAAGCAATCCGCGATCGGCTCCATACGGCTTTCGGCACTGCCCATGTCAGTACCGTTAACTAAAGGCAGCGGCGACGACGGTGGGCCGAACACCATGTCTCCCCCCATTCCGGCCGTAAGATTAAGCACAACATCAGTCTCCGAGTCACGAATACGCTCGGTTAACTCGCGATACAATTTAGGGTCGCGAGACCCTCCCCCAGTCTCGGGGTCTCTGACGTGGCAATGCACAATAGCCGCGCCAGCTTTTGCTGCATTGATAGCGCTCTCGGCGATTTCTTTGGGCGAGCGTGGAACTTCAGCACTGCGATCTTGAGAATTACCTGAACCAGTCACGGCACAGGTAATGAAGACATCTTTGTTAGGAGCAAGTGACATAATCTATCTGAGCTATATTAATGTTGCACTAAGCATCGCAAAAAGGCCAAAAAATGCTATACAAATATCGTAACCTTTTATACGATAATCGTAATTATGTCGCTATTTTCTACTACTCAAGTTTGTATTTTGATACTGCAGGAATCATCAATGATGAGCCTATCGTCTTTGATTGACCCGCTAAGAGCGGCAAACCGATTAGCCCGTCAGCGTCTTTTTTCATGGCGATTGGTATCATTGTCCGGCCAGCCAATCGAGCTTACCTGCGGTATAAAAATCGAAGTTGATGACGCGCTACAAGCAGATGAAGTGGGTGATGTGTTTATGTTGATCGCCGGCTTTAATCAAGAACAACATGCGCCTAAGCAAAGTCTCCGACGTATTCGCGAAGCATCTTCCAAATTTAAGACTATCTTCGCAATTGAAGCCGGCACTTGGGTATTGGCGCGCGCAGGCATTGTCAACAATCACCGAGTAACAACTCACTGGGAAGACCTCGAAAACTTTTCATTCTCATACCCACAGCTAAATGTGGTTGGGGAACGTTTCGTAATTGACCGAAATATATGGACTAGCGGTGGCGCCTCTCCTAGCCTAGATATGTTGTTACATTACCTTCGCTTCACACAACATAAATCGTTAGCGCTAGATGTCGCCAATGTATTCATTTATAACGAGAGCAAGTCGGCTAACGATGTTCAAGCGAACGTTTCTCTTGATCGCTTGAAGCGTATTGAGCCACGTTTAGCGATGGCGATTGAAATCATGGAAAATACCATTGAAGCCCCCAAATCGGTTGAACAGATAGCGAGTCAAGTCGGTATCTCGCAACGCACTTTAGAACTATTAAGCTTGAAGCATCTAGCGTTGAGCCCATCAGCTCACTACTTACGGTTGCGCCTTCAGGCCGCTCGAAAACTGGTACTAGATAGCAACAGTCCGATCAGTGATATTGCCGTGCGCTGCGGATTTAATAGCCAGTCAGCATTCAGTCGAGCATTTTCAAAACGCTATAAGAGAAGCCCGATCGAGATGAGGCGGCGCGCACTCTAGTCTGGTCAGCACCTTTGACTCAATTGCAAATATTAGAATTAGTGATTTGACAGAATTACAAAACTATAGTGAACTTAAGAAAATTTCAATTGATGACGAGATAACTGATATGAGAATTGGCTTTGTTGGTTTGGGTAACGTAGGCGGTAAACTATCGGGTAGTTTGCTACGTAATGGTCACGATTTAATCGTCCGCGACCTCGATCCACAGCTGATGCAGAGCTTTGTTGATCGCGGTGCGGCAGCGGCTAACTCGGCAAAAGAAGTGGCTGAACTAGCTGACGTTATTATTACTTGCTTACCATCTCCCACCGCATGCTCAGCCGTTATGGAAGCCGACGACGGGGTCATTGCCGGCCTTTCAGCCGGTAAAATATGGCTAGAGATGAGCACTACCGATCAAGCCGAAGTAAGGCGCATTGGTGAGCTGGTCGCCGCTAAAGGCGCATTTGCCCTAGACACCCCGGTGTCCGGCGGTTGTCATAGAGCCGATACAGGTAACATTTCAATTTTTGCCGGTGGCGATCGGCAAGCATTCGACATCGCTCTGCCGCTATTAACGACTATGGGTCGCCGAGTGATTCACACTGGCGAGCTCGGCTCGGCCTCGGTTCTCAAAGTAATCACAAACTACTTGGCGACTGCGCATCTAGCGGCACTATCAGAGGCGTGGTTGGTATCTAGTAAAATGGGGATCGATGCAAACGTCGCATACCAAGCAATCAAAGCATCGTCAGGTAACTCATTCGTACACGAAACCGAATCGCAAGTCATCCTTAATGGCAGCCGTGAGATCAGTTTCACCATGGACTTGGTACTAAAAGATATTAGTCTGTTTGACTCACTCGCTCAGCAGCATGATATCCCACTAGAAATATCACCATTATTAATCGACATCTTCAAAGATGGCCAAGAGAGATATGGACCGCGAGAATGGTCGTCTAATATCATTCGGCGGCGCGAAGCTGCGAGTGATGAAACAGTTCTCGGAGTCGGCTTTCCAGCACTATTAGTTGATCATGAACCAGAGCAACGAGGCGCCGAAATTGTTGTTACTAATAGATCCGACTACTAAACTAGGTAGCCGGAAAGTTGGCATCGCAATATTTACTAAACTAGCGCTGACTCTGCATGTAATTTTCAGCAACGTAGACTGGCGCATCACTAACTGGCAATGCATTACTACCTTTAATCATGTCTGCCGCCTTCTCAGCAATCATTACTGTTGGCGCATTCAAATTACCGCTAACAATCGATGGCATAATTGATGAGTCAACAATTCTTAAGCCCTCAAGGCCTCGAACTTTACAATCACCGTCGACCACGGACATCTCATCGCTGCCCATCTTACACGTGCACGATGGATGATACGCAGACTCTACCGCGTCTTTCAAAAATGCATCAAGTTGCTCATCAGTCTGAATCTCAGCTCCCGGAGAGATCTCTTCTCCGGCAAAAGGCTTAAATGCATCTTGCTGAAACACCTCACGAGTTAATCTGATGGCGGCACGGAATTCTTGCCAGTCTTCGGGCTTAGACATGTAGTTAAAGGAAATCAATGGCTTGTCGCGATAATCACTAGAACGCAGCCTCACCCAGCCTTTGCTTTGCGAGCGCATAGAACCAACATGTGCTTGAAAACCATGGCCGCCGTTAGGGCTTTGGCCATCATAGCGAACCGCCATAGGGAAAAAATGATATTGTAAATCTGGATGCTCAACTCCCTTCTTACTGCGAATAAAGCCACCCGCTTCGAAGTGATTACTGGCACCCAAACCGGTTCGAGTAAACAACCATTGCGCGCCGGTAATGGCCTTACCAAAAAGGTTGTAATACTTAAACAAAGAGACAGGCTGTGTGCATTCCATCTGCAGATAGATTTCAAGGTGATCTTGTAGGTTCTCACCCACACCATTAAGCTCATGCTTTAGCTCGATACCATGCTCTTTAAGTTGCTGCGAAGGGCCAATACCTGAGAGCATCAATAATTGCGGGTTGTTGATCGGTCCACCACAAAGAATCACTTCTTTATTGACAAATAGCTGTTCAAGTTTAGGGTTGTTTTTGCGTCCTTTAGCAAACTCGACACCGATTACTTTCTTACCTTCCATTAATAATTTTGTCGCATGCGCACGCTTTATCACAGTTAAGTTTGAACGCTTCATAGCCGGACGCAAATACCCAACCGAAGTCGAACCACGATTACCGTTTCGGGTGGTTCGGTCCATCGGCCCGAAACCTTCTTGCTGATAACCATTCATATCCTCGGTATAAGGATAGCCGGCTTCTTGTCCTGCGTCTGTCCATGCTTTAAACAATGGGTTGTCGCTGCCACCCTTGGTGATACTTAGCGGACCGGAATCACCGTGATAATCATCGGCGCCAACATTGCGATTACCCGCTTTTCGAAAATATGGCAAACAATGTTGGTAACTCCAATGGCTAAGAGACTCATCTTGTTTAGCCCAGCGGTCGTAATCGAGTGCGTTGCCACGGATGTAACACATGCCATTAATTGACGAGGAACCACCGTAAACCTTACCTCTAGGACAATGCATAGTGCGACCGCCAAGAAACGGTTCGGGCTCGGTGTGATAATCCCAATTATAACGAGTGCCGTTCATCGGGTATGCCAACGCCGCCGGCATATGAATTTGCCACTCCCAAAACGGATCTTTACCACCGGCTTCTAGCAGCAACACGCTGACATTCACATCTTCGCTTAAACGATTCGCTAAAACACAACCGGCTGAGCCGGCGCCAACGATTATATAGTCGTACTTCATAAAACACTGTCCAATCTATTTTTGCTCTTAAAGTCTGCCATCAATTTATTGGCTTTTGCGATCCATAGCAATCGATCGATCTAGTTATTTACCTAGGTGACCTGAATGCGACTTAACACAGTTTGTCCGCAACACTCTGTTTAAAGCTAAGCCACTATGAATTGAAACCAAGCATTGCAGTCATCTTGCGTTTCAGCCAAACTGATAATACCAGTTCTAAGATAACGCTAGGTCAATTGCTTATGAATTTCAGTAAAGTGCACCCAAAAGACAATTGCTTTTGTGTGACATGGGACGATGGCTCAAAATCTGAAATGCCTTATATATGGCTACGCGACAACGATCAAGCTGAATTGCATCCACAAACCAGGGAACGCACCTTTGACCTCACTAGCGTGGCGCTCAATATCGCACCAGAAAACTTCCGATTAGAACTCAGTGACAATCCAAGTTCATCGAGAATAACCGTCGACTGGCCAAATAAAGAAAGCCCCTCTTACTACACCGCTGAATGGCTATACGGACATAGACCAGGACGCAGGCGATATGATGCCGCCGAAGTCGAGCGCAAAAGCTGGGCCGCTAAAGAGATGACCTCGCTACCTAGATTTGACGCCACTGAATGTAAGGCTTCGCCAAGCATCCTAAAAGAGGCATTAACCACTTTAAAGCAAACGGGTATTATCCTAGTTCACGACTTAGATGATGAGTTAGACGCAGGAGAGAAGTTCGGCGACCTGATCGGATTTAAACGCGAAACTAACTATGGCGTGATGTTTGAGGTTGAAAGTAAGCCGCAACCAAACAATTTGGCCTATACCTCTTTAGCCCTTCCATTACATACCGACCTCTCAAACCAAGAATTTGTGCCCGGCAATCAGTTCTAGCACTGCTATAGGAATGAAGCAAGCGGCGGCGGCTCGGTGTTTTCTGATGCGATGGCGATCTTAGAAGACTATAAACGTGATTACCCTGAGTATTACGTCACCTTATGCGAGTTGGCCGTGCCATGGCACTTCTTGGACAATAAGGATGATGTCAGATATCATCGTCCGGTTATTGGCCTAAATCGCGATGGAAAATTCAACACCCTAACCTTTAACGCTCACTTGGCCGACATCGCTGATTTTGACACCGATTTGCTGTACTCTTTCTATGCGGCGTATCATCAGTTAATGTGTCGTATCAGAGGAGCGAGCTACAATATAGAGTATTTGCTAAAAAATGGCGAAATGGTTGTCTTCGATAATCAACGAGTATTGCATGGTCGAACTGCGTTTGACCCGAGCTCAGGTAAGCGGCATTTACGGGGCTATTACATAGAACAAAATGAAATTAGTAGCCGAATTCGAATGCTGGCTAAACAACTGATGCCATAGTTTTAGAGCGCTGATTAGTTTGCCTTTCTTGAGTTGATAATAATTAAAACAAAAATACACACCATGATTGGAGAACTACTAATATGAAGGAGTCAATGAAGCTAATTGATAAGCCTACTTTTTTTGGCTCATTAGCACTTTTACTACTGGTAACAATACCGTTAATAATTTGGCCAGAAGAAGGTGCCAAATATGTCGTAGTTGCTCGCAATTTCGTAGTGGATAACTTCGGTTCGGCTTACTTGATGCTAGGCTTAGGAGCATTTTTATTCATGCTCTATGTGGTTTTTAGTGATATCGGGCGAATTAAACTTGGCGATCCGGGTTCTGTACCAGAATTTAAAACCTCATCATGGGCCTCTATGCTTTTTTGCGCCGGCATTGGTGTCGGCATTATGGTATGGGCACCGATAGAATGGGCCTACTACTACCAAGCACCTCCATTCTTAATCGAAGGTGGCACCTCCGAAGCAATGAAATGGGCCGCGGCCTATGGCATTTTTCATTGGGGGCCTATAGCGTGGTCTATCTACCTAGTACCTGCGCTGCCCATTGCCTATTTCTATCACGTGCGTAAGAACCGCAAGCTGAAGCTATCAGAAGCGGTAGCACCGCTGATTGGCAATCGTAATGTTCGTGGTTTTTGGGGTAAGCTGATCGACGTTTTATTTGTATTCGGAATGCTCGGTGGCGGCGCAACCACATTGGGCTTAGGGGCTCCGTTATTGAACGAGGGCTTACATATATTGTTCGGTTTTGAAAAAAACATGACGATGCAAATTATAGTGCTTATTGTGGCTACCGCCATATTTGGCGCAAGTGCCTATTCAGGCATTAAGAAAGGCATTCAAGCACTCTCCAACTTTAATCTCTTGCTAGCGGTGATTTTACTCATATTCGTTGTGGTGGTCGGACCTACGGCGTTCATTGCCGAGACATCGCTGTCGTCAATCGGCTTAATATTTGATAATTTTTTCTCAATGGCTACCTACCTCGAGCCATTTGGCGGCTTAAACGGCTATGCAGACACGACTTTCCCGCAAGACTGGACAATTTTTTACTGGGCTTGGTGGCTAGCGTTTGCGCCGACCATCGGTCTGTTTATCGCGCGTATCTCGTACGGCCGCACTATGGGTAACATGGTGCTAGGATCACTGTTTTTCGGCTCAGTTGGCTGTGCGCTATTCTTTATGGTCTTAGGCAACTACGGTTTACATCTGCAACTCAGCGGCACGCTTGATGTTGTCAATATTCTAAATACTGACTCCCAATCAGCGGCGGTATTTGCGATTTTGGGCAGCTTGCCGTTCAAGTCAATTGTGATTGCGCTCTATACGGTGCTGGCAATTGTGTTTTTGGCGACCACCTTTGACTCTATCTCTTACATTTTAGCCTCGGTAGTACAAACCGAGGTCGATGATGAGCCGATGCGTTGGAATCGATTGTTTTGGGCTGGTACACTGAGTTTCTTGCCGATAACACTACTATTTCTGGGTGATTTACAAACTCTGCAGACCGCCAGTATTGTCGCTGGCGCGCCACGGGTGGTTAGCTCTGTGAGGCTGTGTGTA
>JAWUZB010000129.1:0-15810 GCA_034110505.1 Gammaproteobacteria bacterium | reverse complement strand
GGTGAATATACTATGCCAGAGTTTGATCCACAATTTTCCGATTATGTGGTGGATAACCCGAGGTTGTCATACGTGCAGCCAGATGATGGCCGGGTGCGTAAATTTATTATTAATAGCGTTGAGCTGGCGATGGGCAGATATAAGCTTGAGTCACTTTATCGAAATTTAAAAGATCGCCCTTTCGATATACAGAACTTCTTTGGTGATGCTATCTCGGCGGGTAGAATCCGGGTAAACCATCGAGGCATTTTACCAACGAACATCAATGTTGATGGTCCGATAATCTTTCTCGCAAATCATCCATTCGGGATTATCGATGGCATGGTGCTATGTGATATTGCGGCTCAGATTCGTGGCGACCTGCGAATTCTGCTGCACTCTGTACTGTGTCAAGACATTGATCTGGCGCCGTATTTTTTGCCGGTCGATTTTAATCAGACTAAGCTGGCGATTAAAACCAACATTCGCACTAAGCAATTAGCTTTGCGCGCACTAACTGAAGATATACCATTACTGTTGTTCCCGTCAGGCATGGTATCAACCGCTACAAAATTTGGCTTCGGTGCGCTACAAGACCCGCCATGGACTACTTTCGCCGCCAAGCTGGTAAAACATTCTAAAGCGACGGTTGTGCCAATTTACTTTCATGGTCGTAACAGTCGAAAATATTATTTAGCCGCGCAAATTGCACAGTCATTACGCACCGGCCTATTGATGCACGAAGCGACTAATAAATTTGGTACTAAAGTAGATGTTGCCATAGGTGAGCCAATTCCTTGGCGTGTTTTAGAGCAATATGATCAACGCCAAAGCTTAACTGATGCGCTTTACAATTCGGTTCAGGCGCTTAAATATAAGTAGCTCGTTTTAGCCCAAGGTGAACGTCATTGGTTGCCCAGTATATAAAGCTGACAGTATTTAAACGGTAAGTTTTTAAAGCGCATGTTGCACCCGTTGTTTTAATACTGGCAATACCTCTTCTTCAAACCAAGAATTTTTACTTAGCCAGATATTATTGCGAGGGCTCGGGTGAGGTAGGGGTAACAGCTGATCAGAGTAGTCAGCCCAAGCTCTTACTGTTTCGGTGAGGTTTCTTTGTTTATTGGGCAAATGCCAATTAATCGCATATTGCCCCATTATCAGTGTTAGCCGGATCTCTGGCATCGCTTTGAGAAGCTTAGTTCTCCATGTCTCAGCGCATATTTTCAGCGGAGCGAGATCGCCTGACTGGCCCTTGCCTGGATAGCAGAAACTCATCGGTACGATGGCTATTTGTTGAGCATTGTAGAACGTCTCTTTATCGATGCCCATCCAATCTCGTAAGCGATCACCGCTAGCATCATCGAAGGGAATTCCGGACGCATGAACCTTAGCCCCCGGAGCTTGGCCGGCAATCAGAATTCTAGCCGACGAGCCGACCTGAATCACTGGACGCACGCCATCTTTGAGTTGTTCACTGCACAGAGTACATTGCCTAACATCGCGACTAAGTAGTTGTAGGTCAGGCATTGTTATTGCTCAGATGCTTACACTTAAAAGTGACCGAAGAGCTTCAAACCCAGGGTCATTGAGAGTCCCAGATAAGCACTGCAGATGACTAGACCTATACCCCAAACCCACATCCACATCTGCTTACCTTTACGGCCTAAATAGGTTAATACGATTCCAATTAGAAACCCCAAAACAGAGGTCAGTATTAACATATCGTCACTGGCGTGTACCGCCATCTGCTCTATGGGGATTTCCCCTTCTTTATAGCGTGCCATATCGTCGACTTTTCTCGTTAGTGAGCGTCTTTAGTGCGCATGGTACAGAACTCTTCAGCGGTGCTTGGATGGATGCCAACAGTGGCATCAAAATCGGCCTTTTTAGCACCTGCTTTAATCGCAATAGCGATGCCTTGCATTATTTCAGCCGCGTCTGGGCCGACCATATGAGCACCAATAACCACATCGGTATCGGCATTAACAATAAGCTTCATCAAGGTTCGCTCAGTGTTGTCGGTAATGGTGTGTTTTAAAATACGAAATTCTGAGGTGTAAGTATCTACGTTAGCGAACTGTTCGCGCGCTTGCTCGGTACTTAAACCTATAGATCCGACTGGCGGTTGCGAAAATACCGCTGATGGCACATTAGTATGATCAGCGAAACGCTCATTATTACCAAAAAACGTATCAGCAAAGGCGTGGCCTTCCATGGTGGCTACAGGTGTTAGTGCGATACGGTCAGTTACGTCACCAACAGCAAAGATATTTTCTATATTGGTACGGGAGTATTTGTCGACTTTCACTTCGCCTTTTTTACCCAGAGCCACGCCAACATTTTCAAGCTTCAAGGACTCAACATTAGGGTTTCGACCAGTTGCGTAAAGAACACAGTCGACTGTTTTGATTGACCCATCGCTAAGCGTGACAACTTTACGACCGTCACTGTCTAGAGCAATACTTGTAACATCAGTCTCAAGTTTCAAATCGATGCCTTTCTTGACGATTTCAGCGGACAAGTGGTTACGAATATCGTTATCGAAGCCGCGTAAAATCTGTGGGCCGCGATAAAGTAGTGTCGTATCAGTGCCGATGCCATTAAATATTCCAGCAAATTCGACGGCGATATAGCCACCGCCAACAACTAGCGCCGATTGCGGCTGCTGCTCTAAATGAAATACTTCGTTTGAACTAATTGCATGCTCTATTCCGGGCACTTGTGGTAAGAACGGGGTTCCACCGGTAGCGATCAAAATCTTATCAGTGCTGAGTGTTTGCTCGCCTAGTTTAACGGTATTAGCATCGATCAAGCTGGCTGTACCATAGAGTATCTCCACTCCAGCATTGCCGAGTAATTTCTCATAAATGCCATTCAGTCGATCAATTTCAGTATCTTTATTGGATATCAATCGCGGCCAATCAAAACTGTCCACAGTCGTGTTCCAGCCATAATGGCGGCTGTCTTCAAAATCTTCTTGAAAGTGAGCCGCGTAGACCATCATTTTTTTTGGCACACAGCCGCGGATTACACAGGTGCCGCCGTATCGAAACTCTTCACAAATAGCGACTTTTGCGCCATGCCCTGCGGCAATTCGTGCGGCTCTAACGCCGCCTGAGCCGCCGCCGATAACGACTAAATCATAGTTACTCATATTTGATAATTCCGGTTGGAGGCCTCTGCTTAGCGCAAGTACAAATTTGCATTGATGCTCGGCTCTCGATTAATAATTAGTGTCTAATAGGCTTAGCTTAGCAAACATAAACCGCCCGCGGTTAGTAATTGGCGTGGCGTTTATATCAAGCAATAAAAAGGCTCTTTCCAGAGAAAGAGCCCTATTTGCTTGGCCAGTAGTTTCTACTTTAGCGTTGTTTACTAACTCTTAAACACTATAGACCTTAGGCGGCCAACTGACCTTTCATTTTTTGCATAGCGCGTTTTTCAATCTGGCGAATACGCTCTGCCGAGACATTAAATTCTGCTGCCAGCTCATGCAGTGTTGCTTTGCTGTCAGACAACCAACGTCTTTTTAGAATTTCTTTGCTACGCTCGTCTAAATCGGCAATTGCACCATAAAGAGCGTCACGATTATTATCGCTAGTCTCGGTTTTCATCACCAATTCTTCTGGGTTATAGCGCATGTCGGGTAAGTAACCTGACGGGCTAGTAACGAAATCATCGTCATCGCTATCAACGCCATCGAAAGCGACATCAGAACTGGTCATGCGCAGTTCCATTTCACGTACTGTTTTCACTGGCACGTCTAGATTGCTAGCAAGATCTTGGGTTTCTTGCTCAGTCATTGCGCTTAATGATTTACGGCTTTTGCGTAAGTTAAAAAACAATTTACGTTGCGCCTTGGTGGTCGCAACTTTAACCATTTTCCAGTTTTTCAATACGTATTCGTAAATCTCTGCTTTGATCCAATGAACCGCATATGAGACTAGGCGGATACCACGCTCAGGGTCGAAGTTCTTAACCGCTTTCATTAGGCCGATATTGCCTTCTTGAATTAAGTCAGATACTGGCAGGCCGTAGCCTGTGAACCCTTTTGCTACGTGAATAACGTTGCGTAACTGGGATAATACTAGGTCGCGAGCGGCGCCTACGTCTTCGTCATCGCGAAATTTACGTGCTAGATTAGCTTCCTGCTCGGCGTTTAATACCGGTGCATTGTTAGCGACTTTTAAAAAGCCCGCCAAATTGGTGTCTTGTGGTAACGATACTGGGTTAGCCATATAATTCTCCTATTGCTGTATTAAGCCCTAATATAGGCACTCAACAAGCGATGTTCGGTGGTCACTAAAGATTAACAACCTTTTAATTATACCAATATTAGCACTCGCATGTGAAGACTGCTAATAAATTTAAATTCTGTTAATAGTGACACTTTTTATATCTATTAAGAAAAAGCATGGGGCCGAATGGTCGCTGTTCAAGAGCCACTACGCAGCGGCGCCTTTTGATCTATGCCAAGTGATAACAGTGCTGCGATCACTATAAATACAGCAGAGAAAGCTAAACACACTTGCAGGTTATAGAGTTGAAACAGTAGTCCAGAGAGCATGGTGCCGATTAACCTGCCCATTGCATTCGCCATATAATAGAAACCAACATCTAGAGAGACGTTGTCGGACGAAGCGTGCTTTATGATTAAGTAACTATGTAAGGCTGAGTTAATCGCGAATACAGCTCCAAATAGTAGTAAGCCGATGACAATGGTCATCGTTGTCGGCCAATTGAATTGAAGTCCAATAGCAATAACGATCGGCGTGGTCGCCAGTAATGATGCCCAGATCACAGCGCTTCGACCTCCAAGTGGTTTGGTTCGGTTTGCGCCAAGCAGTTTTGGGGTAGCGGATTGCACTAAACCGTAAAGAATCACCCAGCAAGCTAAAAAGCCGCCGATATACGCTTGCGACCATTGTAATTGGCCGGCCAAAAATACTGGCAAAGCAATCACAAACCAGACATCACGAGCGCCAAATAAGAACATTCTAGCGGCCGAAAGGTAGTTGATTGACTTGCTCTTAGAAAAAATAGAGGTGAACTTAGGCTTGTTTTTACTTCGACCTAGGTCGTGCTTTAAGGTAATTAGGCTGAATAGCCAAACTAACGATAAGGCGATAGCCAAGGTTAAAATCGCACCGCGAAATTGTAGTGTCGACAGGAGTAGGCCACCAACAAAGAAACCGACACCTTTTAGGGTGTTTTTAGAGCCGGTCAGTAGTGCCACCCACTTAAATAGACGCTTATCTTGGTCTGGCGGCAGCAAAAATTTGATAGCGCTTTTAGCACTCATCTTGTTGAGGTCTTTGGCAATACCTGAGAGCGCCTGAGCCGCCATCACCCAAGCAATCGATAAGAAATCAGCCGGCACCAGCAGAAGGCTGAGCGCGATGATTTGTAAAAACAGGCCGATGTTCATAATCCGGTTGAGGCCTAAGCGAGCACCAAACCATCCACCGACTAAATTAGTCACTACGCCAAAGGCTTCATAAAATAGAAACAGCAGGGCTATTTCTAAGGGCGCATAACCAAGTTGATGAAAGTACAGCACAACCAGCATGCGCAAGGCACCGTCGGTAAGCGTAAAGGCCCAGTAATTAGCCGTGATTAGCATGTACTGACGGAGCATGCTAGTTTGCTCAGGCGTCGCCTCTACATCAGACATGGTAATTAACGCAGGCCCTGTTTAATCAACATCTGTGCTAATTCGGCGGTCCGATTGGCATAACCCCATTCATTGTCATACCAGAGGTAGAGTTTCAATTGCGTGCCATTGATTACCATGGTCGAGAGCGCGTCGACAATACTTGAGCGAGGATCGGTTTTGTAGTCAATCGACACTAAAGGTCGTTCTTCGTAACCAAGAATGTCCCGCAGATAGGTTTCAGACGCCTCTTTTAGATAGTGATTAACGTGTTCGACAGTAGTCTCTTGTTGCAGCTCAAATACGCAATCTGTAAGTGACGCGTTGGCCAACGGTACGCGCACCGCATGACCATTAAGTTTGCCTTTTAACTCAGGAAATATTTCGGTAATCGCGGTGGCAGAGCCTGTGGTGGTGGGAATAAGGCTGATGCCGCATGCGCGCGCCCTCCTGAGGTCTTTGTGCGGCGCATCGAGAATAGTTTGAGTATTGGTTACATCGTGAATAGTCGTAATCGAGCCATGACGAATTCCCAGCTTCTCATGAATCACCTTTACTACCGGCGCAAGGCAGTTAGTGGTGCACGATGCGGCCGTCACGATTCGATGCTGCAGTGGGTCGTAACGTTGATGGTTGACGCCCATTACGATATTAACAACGCCGTCTTGTTTGATCGGTGCTGTTACCAACACGCGCTTTACCCCTTGATCGAAATAAGCTTGTAATAACGCTTTGCTCTTAAATTTTCCCGAAGCATCGATAACCAGGTCGCAGTTTGACCAGTCTGTGTCGGTGATGGCGTCATTCTGAGTGACACGTATAGCCTGACCATTAACTGAAATTCCTGTGTCGTCGTGGCTTGCTTGTTGGCTCCATCGACCATGCACTGAGTCAAAGTTTAGCAAATGCGCAAACGTTGCTGAGTCGCCCGAGGGGTCATTGATGACGGTAAATTCAACCTCCGGCCACTGTGATGCTATGCGAAAGGTTAAACGCCCGATGCGGCCGAAGCCGTTGATGCCTATTCTTGTGGTCATGTTGCTTATCTTATTGGCTGAATTAATCGTCGATTGATTGTTAGCAACTGGTTGCTCAGCAACACAGAGATGCCCGCTCAGGACGGTCACCCATGTTGCTTAGATTGCGCAGGTTATCAGCTAAAAAATTTGGATTACCTTTGATGGTCATCTCTAATAAATCATCAGCCCAAGGCGCTAAATCTTCTTTTAGTCTGTAATAGACCCATTGCCCCTGTTTCTTGCTCGACAGCAAACCGCAGTTGCGCAGTTGCGCTAGATTGCGTGATACTTTTGGTTGGATTTGATCCAACGCTTGCATGAGTTCACAGACACAGAGTTCGCCTTGCTCTTTGATAAGCAACATGCAGCGAAGACGGGTATCGTCGGCAAGACATTTAAATAAGCTTAGTGGATTCATCGGCGGCCTCCAATGCACTATTAAGCGCATTCTCTATTCTCAGTTAGAGGCATTTTAATAAACATATGGAATTATGTATATACTAAAATGTATATATTCATTGATACTCTTTAATGACTAATCCATTGGGCATAAAAAAAGACGCTCAAGAGCGCCTTTTTTTATCTCATCGCTGAGAATGTTTACTCTATAAAAGAGAAACTTATTTTTTGCCGTAACGACTCTTAAAGCGACCAACACGGCCTGCTGTGTCCATTACTTTCTGCTTGCCAGTATAAAATGGGTGGCACTCAGAACAAATTTCAACACGTAGGTCTTTACCTAGCGTAGAACCTGTTTCAAATGTATTTCCGCATGCACAAGTTACTTTGATGTCACCGTACGCTGGATGGATGTCTGCTTTCATGATTTATTCCTAATATTAGAGATCGAATTCGTGATTTGGCGCGAATTCATTACTCAGGGCGAAAGAATATAGGTTAAAGGCTAGGCCAATTCAAGCCTATTTTGCTTAGAAAAGGCTAAATTCTAGTCAGTTTTGGGCAACTCGGTGTACAAGTTGCTCAGCGCGGCGAAATCAGCAACGCCTAAGGTCTCCGATCGAGTGCCTGGGTCAATGCCAAGTGACTCAATTTGTTCTGAGCTAATTGAGCCCTTTAGATTGTTTCTAAGCGTTTTACGACGCATGCTGAACGCTTGTTTGACGATTTTCTCAAAGTCAGCCTGCACAGTTACCGGGAACGGTATGGTTGTTAAAGGGGTAAGCCGAGCAATCGCTGAATCAACTTTTGGTGCTGGGAAGAAAGCGGTTGGCGGCACTTTGAACAGATTTTCAATGTGGTAGCGCTGCTGTAACATTACCGACAGTCGACCATATTGTTTGCTTCCTGGCCCCGAGGCCATGCGCTCAACGACCTCTTTCTGTAGCATCACTACTTGATGCTGAATGTATTCAGCATAGTGCATCAAATGAAACAGTACTGGGCTTGAGATATTGTATGGTAGGTTGCCAATAACTTTAATCTTAGGGGTGCTTGTGCGAATGATTTCCTGCAAATCAAAGCGCATCACATCTACCCCATGGACGGTTAAATTATCACTTGAATCGGCTCGTTGTTGCCAGTGAGCCACAAGGTCTCGATCAAACTCAATCAAATGCGTATGGCCAGCCTGAGGTATTATCAAATCTGTTAATGCCCCACGGCCAGGACCAATTTCGACCACGGTATCGTCTTTATTGATAGCTAGGCTCGCAACAATTTTATTGATAATATTAGGGTCTTGTAGAAAATTCTGACCTAGTGATTTACGCGGTGCGGCGAATTTGCTCATGCTATTAATCTCATTTGGCTCGCGCCATTTCACGTGCAACATTTAGCGCGGTTAGCAGGCTGCCGATATCGGCGGTGCCGCTGCCGGCCAGATCAAAGGCAGTGCCATGATCAACTGAGGTTCGAATGATCGGCAGGCCTAAGGTTATATTGGCGGCACTACCAAAGCCTTGCGACTTTAAAACCGGTAAGCCTTGATCATGATACATAGCAATGGCGACATCACCGGTAGCTAAATACTTGGGGGTAAATAGAGTGTCGGCCGGTAACGGCCCAATAACGTCGATACCTTTGGCAATTAAGCTCCTAAGCGCCGGCGTGATAACTTCAATTTCTTCCATTCCAAGGTGACCGCCTTCTCCAGCGTGCGGGTTGAGGCCACAGACTAGCAAACGTGGCTTAGCAATGCCGTACTTTACGCGTAACTCACGGTCAACAATCTCGCATATTTCAATTACCAACTCTTTGCTAATTGCCGCGCTGACATCTTTCAATGGTAAGTGTGTTGTCACTAAAGCCACTCTTAAGCTCGACGTGGCCAGTAACATCACCGGTTTATGCCCGCCGGTGCGCTCGGCTAAATACTCTGTGTGCCCAGAGAACGGTATTCCAGCATCGTTAATAATGCCTTTATGCAATGGGCCTGTGACCATCGCTGAGTAGGTGCCGTCTAAACAACCGTCGATTGCTAGGTTGAGCATCTTCATCACGCCGTTTACGTTGGCCGTGTCGGCGTGGCCGTCAACCGCTATATTCTCAATCGGGGTATCTAAAATCTTGAGTGAACTGGGGATGCGAACGCCCAGTTGTTGAGCGCGCCTTTCAAGTAGCCGTTGGTCGCCAATCACGACTAAATCGTCTACTGTATGTGATTGTGCAAGCTGCAAAATCAATTCGGGGCCTATACCGGCCGGCTCGCCGACGGTGTAGGCAATTTTTTGTGGTTCAGTCATTAACAGATTATAACGCGCTCAAGCGCCGATGAGGCTTTTTTGTCTCGTTAGTAGCCACTGGGTTTGATAGAATCGAGATTACAAAAACGCTGTTTCAATCGATTAGTCATTATTATGAGCCAAAAACCCCTGCATATCGTCATTCTAGCTGCCGGCAAAGGCAGTCGTATGCGTTCAGAGCTTCCAAAGGTGTTGCATCAAATTGCCGGTAAAAGCTTATTGGGGCATGTCATCGACAGTGCGTTGCAGTTAAAGCCAGAGCAAATTCATGTTGTCGTTGGTCACGGTAAAGACGTGGTGATCGATAGCTTTGCCCAACACGCCTCGACCGATCGGCTAAATTGGGTAGAACAGACCGAACAATTAGGTACTGGTCATGCAGTTTCTCAAGCACTGCCGTTTATTCACGATGCTGCAAATGTATTAATGCTAACCGCCGATGTGCCTTTAATTAGAGCAAGAACCTTAAGCGCCATGGTGAGCGCATTAAGCTCATCGCCGTTAGTGCTACTGACCGCCCTAGTTGATAACCCATTCGGCCTCGGGCGAATCATTCGTGATGACAGTAATGCGGTGTGCGGTATTGTCGAGCAAAAAGACACAAACCACCAACAGCGTAAAGTCAATGAGATTAACTCTGGCATTATTTGTGCCGATAAAGAGCAATTAGCTATCTGGCTAAGCCAGGTGAGCAACAATAATGCACAGCAAGAATTTTATTTGACTGACGTTGTCGGTATTGCTTACGCGGCGGGTAATCCAATCACGGCGCTGCACCCTGAGAATAATGCCGAAGTTACTGGAATTA
Organism: Gammaproteobacteria bacterium; assembly: GCA_034110505.1. Lineage (GTDB taxonomy): Bacteria > Pseudomonadota > Gammaproteobacteria > Arenicellales > Arenicellaceae > Arenicella. Next base: position 5,646 of record JAWUZB010000129.1, on the reverse strand, counting down.
ACAGTCGCCTGCAACTGTCACACGTTGAGCGAATTTTTCAGGCTGAGCAAGCCGAACGATTAATGCAAAGTGGCGTTACGATTATTGATCCTGCACGAATTGATATTCGTGGAGATGTTGAAATCGGCTCAGACAGTGTGATTGATGTTAACGTGGTGCTGCAAGGTAAGGTGCGTATTGGTCGGCATGTTTATATTGCACCAAATTGCATTATCACTGATAGCATCTTAGCTGACCATGTTACGGTCCATCCGAATACCGTGATTGAAGGTTCTGAGCTCGGGCAGTCGGTAAACGTTGGCCCATTTGCACGCCTACGGGTGGGCACTAAGTTGGCTGAGAAAGTGAAAATTGGCAATTTTGTCGAAACTAAAAACGCCCAGCTCGATGTTGGCGCGAAGGTCAATCATTTAAGCTATGTTGGCGACGCCACAGTTGGCCGTAATACAAATATCGGTGCTGGCGTAATTACGTGTAATTACGACGGGGCTAATAAACATCAAACAACCATTGGCAAAGACGTATTCATTGGCTCTGATAGTCAATTGGTTGCACCCGTTGAAATTGAAGACGGTGCAACGATTGGCGCGGGCTCGACAATTACAGCAAGGGTTGAGGCGAATAAGCTTGCGATCAGCCGTGGTAAACAACGACAAATTGATGGCTGGAAGCGACCGACTAAGGCGAGCTAGTTAGAAAATTTTTAGATTTAGGAAACACTATGTGTGGAATAGTAGGCGCGGTAGCTAACCGCGATGTAACAGCGACTCTGATTGATGGGTTAAAACGTCTAGAATACCGAGGATACGACTCTGCCGGTTTAGCGGTAGTTGACGCCAATAACGAGCTAGACTTGCGTCGCAGTGTTGGCCGAGTTATAAACTTAGAGAAAATTTGTGGTGGCGTCTCCGGTGTAACCGGTGTCGCGCATACCCGTTGGGCTACTCATGGCCGCCCGGCTGAGAATAATGCACACCCGCACACTAGTTCGTCGCAGGTGGCGGTGGTTCATAACGGTATTATTGAAAACCATAATGAATTGCGCGCTTTGCAAAAGGAACAGGGTTTCCCCTTTAGTTCTGAGACCGACACAGAAGTGATCGTGCATCAAATTGACTGGCATATGCAACAAGGTCTAGGATTGTTCGTAGCGGTGCAAACGACTGTTAAAGAACTCCATGGTGCTTATGGTTTGGGCGTAGTGTCTAAACTTGAACCGGACTTATTAGTCGCCGCGCGCAGCGGTTCGCCACTCTTAATTGGGCTAGGCGATAATGAAAATTTCATTGCCTCTGACATGTCGGCACTGATTCCCGTATCGAAACGATACATGGTTATGGAAGACGGTGATATTGCCAAAATCACCAGTCGCTCGGTCGAGGTTTACGATGCTAGCGGTACGCTGGTCGAGCGCGAAGTGTTGATCAGCACCCTAAGCGATGAAGAAACCGCGCTTGGTGGTTATGCTCACTACATGAAAAAAGAAATTCACGAGCAAACACGTGCTATTACCGAGACTTTAGAAGGGCGTCTCGGCGCAGACAGTGTTTTAGAATTGCCGTTTGGTGAGAATGCTCGTGACATATTTGATAAGACTAAAGAGATAAAAATCATCGCCTGCGGTACCAGTTACAATGCTGCTTCAGTTGCGCGTTATTGGTTTGAAGAGTTTGGGATTAAATGTGATGTTGAGATTGCCAGTGAATATCGCTATCGAAAGCATGTGGTAAATGATGGTACGCTCTTCGTTACTATCTCGCAGTCGGGCGAAACGCTCGATACGATGGCCGCCCTATCGATGGCTAAAACGCTCGGTTACACCAACACCCTGTGTATTTGTAATGTGCCGGAAAGCTCACTGGTACGAGCCAGCGATCTAACCATTTTCACTCACGCGGGTCGCGAGATTGGAGTTGCCTCCACCAAGGCTTTTACCACTCAATTAGTCACGTTGTTGATGCTAGCGATCTGTTTACGTCGGCGCCGCATTGGCGATGGCCGCAGCAGTGACGCGATGGAGGCTGAGATTGTGCAAGAGCTACGGAGCCTGCCACAGCAAATCGAAAATGCCTTAGACCTCGAAGACCAGATCATCGCTATGTCTAAGCATTTTGCCAATAAACATCACGCTCTTTTCTTAGGTCGTGGAGCCTATTACCCAATTGCGGTCGAGGGTGCGCTGAAGCTAAAAGAAATTTCGTATATTCATGCCGAGGCTTATGCCGCGGGCGAGTTAAAGCACGGACCGTTAGCCTTGATTGATGAAAATATGCCAGTGGTGGCGGTCGCGCCGAATGACGAGTTACTGGAAAAACTAAAGTCGAACCAAGAAGAAGTTCGAGCACGCGGAGGCAAGTTGTATGTGTTTGCAGATGCCAACTCAGGCCTTGAGTCAGACGAAGAAACTATGGTCTTAAAAGTAGCCCCAGTCAATAATTACATTGCCCCGGTGGTTTACACGATTCCATTGCAATTACTGGCGTATCACGTCGCCCTAATTAAAGGCACTGACATTGATAAGCCTCGTAATTTAGCTAAATCGGTCACCGTAGAATAAATAGTATTGGCGCTAAGGGTCTTGTTGTGGTCGAGTAATAAAGTTTCACTGTGAGTAATAAAGTATCATAGTAAGTAATAAAGTTGCATAGTAGAAGGATGTCCATTAAGATTTGATTGTCGAGATTTTGATTGGGTTTGTTTATGGCTGGAGGTAAATTCAAAAGCACGGAAGCTAAGCACCGAAAATGGATTAAAGAGGGTCGGGGTTCTGGAAGGAACGAGAGTTATAAACCCTGGCTTACGGTAAGGGATGTCGCTTCTAGGGGGCGATCACATCGTGTTTATGGGCATAAATCAAAGCGAACGCACCATCTTCTCTCCGATCTCGAGTTAGGAGTGTTTCTAGCGCTCGAATGGAATCATGAGATCACTGAAATTAGAGAGCAGTTTCCGCTTAATCAGGAAGTCACAGTGAGGCTATCGGAGGAAGCCGGTATTGTTCATCCTGCGGTTTCTGGCCATAAACAAGTTATGTCATCAGATTTTCTAGTAGACACTCTAGATTTGAAAAGGCCACAATTTGCTCTACAAGCAAAATACGCCAGTGACTTATCAGATCGACGAACAATTGAGAAGTTGGAGATTGAGCGTCGATATTGGTCTGAAAAAGAAATTCCTTGGTATTTGATTACTGAGCAAGACATAAACAAGTCCATAACATCTAACATTAGCTGGCTATATGCTAAACAGCGAGATGAAATAAGCATAGAGGTGTTAATAAAACAAGCCGAAAAATATTTACACCACTTCCAATCTCAACCTAAAGTAACACTGATACAAATTGCAAAGGATCTGGATGCAGAATTGGATCTTCCTCTCGGCGAGTCCCTTGGAGAAATTCGGCAACTCTTGGCTCATCGATGCTTTAACTTCAACATCTATAAGCCTATTAAAAAACTCATTGCAAGCGATCTAGAGTTAACTGAATCTTTTACCATAGGGAGGTCACGAAATGTTTCTTAGAAATTCGGTTTTCGGCTATGAGGAAACCTCCTACAGGATACTTTCTTCGTTTTCAGATCAGATTGTATGGATAGATATTGACGATTCGTCGTCGTTTCCCAGCTTAATTGAGAAAACAGTGCTCACTGAAGCCATTGAAAACGGTATTTTAACTAAGTCGGAGGACCCCTATGCTTATCTGGCATTCTTAACACCAATTCCTGAAAGCACTGAGTGCGTAAAACGAGATAATAATTATCGCTTGATTAAAGAGCTTGTAGATAACTCGCTCTATTACGATGCCAAGGTACGATTTTCTATAATAAAGAAAATTGTTATTGAACACAAAACGACTGAGCAAACTCTTTATCGATTAGCTCGCAGATACTGGCAAAGAGGACAGACTCCAAATTCGTTGATTCCAGACTATAGAAATTCTGGAGGTAAAGGCAAGAAGCGAACGAAAGGTAGTAAAAAGCTAGGCAGGCCAAGAAAACACTCGGCAGGAACGGGGGTCGTCATTGATGAACATATTGAGCGATTGTTTCGAGTGGCGATCAATAAATATTTGTTAAAGGATCGCGGCGCTAGTTTTCCTTTTGCTCATCGACGATTTAAAGATATGTATGAGTTGTACCACCCGGGTGCGATTGAGTCCGAGATTCCGACGCACTGGCAAATGCAGTACTTCTACAAACGCGAGTACAATCAGGTCGAAAGAATTACGAAGCGAACAAGTGCTATTCAATATAATAAGGATGTCAGGCCTCTTAAATCCACTGCAAATACTGGAGTGTTGGGTCCTGGATCACGTTATGAAATTGACGCGACAATTGCAGATATTTATTTGGTTTCAGATAGCGAAAGACAAAATATCGCAGGCCGCCCGGTTATTTATATAGTCATAGATGTCTTTAGCCGAATGGTCGCTGGTTTTTATATCGGCTTCGAAAACCCTTCATACATCGCTGCTATGCAGGCACTTGTCATGTCAATGACTGATAAAGTGCAAATCTGTAAAGATCTGGGTTTCGATATCGAAAGTTCACAATGGCCAGTTGCGGGCCTACCTGATGCGATTTTGGCTGATCGAGGTGAGTTGCTCGGCTATCAAATTGAATCATTAGAAAAAAGTTTTTCAGTTCGAATTGAAAATACACCACCTTATAGAGGCGATGCAAAAGCAATAGTAGAGCGCAGTTTTGGAACTCTTCAGGCTGAATTTAAGCCCTTTGCACCGGGCGTCGTTACTGGGACGACGGTGAAAAAGCGTGGAGGCAAAGACTATCGTTTAGATGCAACATTATCCGTTACAGATTTCAAAGAAATAATTCTCTCCTCGATCTTGATGCATAATCAGTTTAATGTGATGACTAAGTACGACCGCGACATCGATATGCCGGCAGACCTTATTATGACGCCGCTGTCAATTTGGAACTGGGGTCTTCAGAATCGCACGGGAAGGTTGCGAGCGACTTCTGAAACCGCACTACGAATTAGTTTGCTTCCGAGGGCTACGGCAAAAATATCGGACTTTGGGGTGTCTGTCTTTGGACTATTTTATACTTCGTCAGAGATTGTCAGAAACGGATGGTTGCTGCGATCGGCGGACGTCAGTCGCCCCAAATCGTTGGAGGCGGCGTATGATCCCGCCGTTGCTGACCAAATTTATGTCTTCCCAGACAGTCGCATGTCTGAATATTGGGTTTGTATATTAACCCCAAAGTCTCGTGAGTTTATAAGCTGCTCGTTTTGGGACGTTTGGAATATTCAAGATATTCAAAAAAAAACAAAGGCAAGTTCGCTTCTTGCTTTTGATCAAAAACGGAGAGAGCATGAGCGTCTATTGCTCGCTAAGATAGAAGCAGCAAAACCACCTCGTGGCAGTACAAGCAACAAAACTAAGTCGGAACGGCTCGGCTCGATCGGAAGAAATAAGATACAAGAAAGAGACAGGGAACGGATTAGTCAGAATAATCGTGCGGATGATAATGTTACCGAATTGCCTAGTAATGTAATTCACCTCAATGGTGAAGAAGACAATGACTTAGGTTTTCCAGATCACCTCGACAGCCTATTCGATGGTGATGAGGATGGTTCATAATGGCACTGCCTATTAACACTGTAAAAGCGATATACAAAGAT
>JAWUZB010000128.1:0-24584 GCA_034110505.1 Gammaproteobacteria bacterium | reverse complement strand
CACGCACAATGATTGCTAAGGGGTCTGCTTCAAGCGCAAAAACAGCGCGTAAATCCTTATTAGGACCTAATTTTTCAAATGCGCTAGTACCTCTGTAAGCGTGATACTGCCAATCGGATTGTGCGAACACGATGTCAAAGTTACCTTTGTTCAATTCTTTTAAGTTATAGATCGAACCGCCGGTGCTTTCGAGTGAGCAGCGAATTTTATGCAAATATTTATTGCGGTTTAGTAGTCGGCAGATAACGCCACCAATTGGGAAGTAGACACCCTTTACGCTGCCGGTACCAAGCAATAGATGCGACATGCCTTGCAGTGCGTCTGGCGCCGACGAGGTTTGCGTGGAGTTTGCTTCAGCTTCGATCTGATTATTTGGTAGGTCGCACGAGCTCAATAGCGCTATCAATAAAAAGGCAATGAGAATTTGCGATACTCGGCCTTGCGTCATAGGTAGCTTGGCTATTTTCAGCATGTTTAGATTCAGTTTCGAAATATTAGCAAGAGCACATACTATAAACAATCTACGCGCTTATCTCCACATAACAAGTACTTGGCTACGGCTGGCTTAGTAAATAGGGAGACGCCAAAGTCAGGATCTAATCAACTCGTAATCTCATCCATTAGTACGAACATACCGTGGCACTCTAATATCGAGCTTGCAGAGCGCGCTAGAAGATAGACGCTGACAAGTGTCGTAGCGTATTATGCTTGGATGATTACTTCTTCTAAAGAATTGCTGTCCAAGTTTAGTGACATCGTACTAACAACGTATGGTCAACACCGTGCGTTCAAACAAACTGCCAGCCCAATGTCTTGTGCTGCCGACGACTTAGTCTTCGTATTTGACTTGGCCTCGACGCCTACTGCCGCGGCGATAATAGTTACTCATCAGGGTGTAGCTGACCAAGTAAAAGACCTTTCTAGTGCCTTTATTATTGTGGTAGATGATGTGCGTTTAGCACAGGCTAAGATCAAGCAATATGTTGACGACTATAAAGCACACGACCTTGAATGGGAGGCGATACATGCAAGTGCGATAGTGCACAGCACAGTTGAACTTGGCGAGGGTTGTCGTGTTGGGCCAAATGCGGTAGTCGGCGCTAATTGTGTCTTTGCCAACAATGTTACGGTGCGAGCGGGTGCGGTAATTGAGCACGGAGTGGTTATTGGCGCTGATTCGATTATTAATGCTAACGTCAATATCGGCTATAACAGCGTATTGGGTCAGCGAGTAGTGGTTCAAGCCGGCGCCATAATTGCCAGTGAAGGCTATGGTTTCGCCGCTGACAAACAAAATCATTATCATCGCGTGCCGCACACTGGTCGGGTTGTACTTGCAGACGACGTACACGTTGGCGCTAATAGTTGCATTGATAGGGGCACTTATGGCGACACTCTAATCGCCGCTGGAGTAAAGATCGATAACTTAGTTCACATCGCCCACAATGTAGAAGTTGGTGAAAACAGCATGCTAACGGCACAAACGGTAATCGCTGGTTCGAGCAAAATTGGTAAGCGTGTGATTGCCTCAGGTCAGACCGGAATATTGGATCATATGACCGTCGCTGATGACGTTATCTTGGTTCATCGCTGCGGTGTTTCTGAAGATATCACTACTGCTGGTATGTGGGCGGGTTCACCGGCCAAACCGTTTAAGGAGTTCGTGCGCGGCTTGGTGCTACATAAAAAGGTAGCTAAACTTGAATTGCAAATTAAACAATTGATGAACAAGTTTCCCAGTTAAACCTTGGTCCGCAAACTCTCTAAAATATTTATCGCTTAATTGATAACGTGCGCACACCAATAAAATTTATTATTCTTCCGTTATTACTAAAATTGGTAATGACGTTGATCACTTTAACCTGTCGTGTGCGATGGCATGACAGAGAGTTTGCTGATCAGTTTGATCGATCAGGCTCGCCGGTAGTGTTTGCGATGTGGCACAATTGCTCAACCTTTTCTCCATGGGCGATGCAGGGCCGAAATTTGACCTGTATGGTGAGCGCCAGTCGCGACGGCGAATATATAGCGCGCTTAGCGGCATTGTTTGGCAATCGAACGATTCGGGGGTCGAGCTCTAAGGGGTCATCGTCGGCAACGCGTGCGGTGCTTAAGTTACTTCGCCGCGGTGAGTCGGTAGCGTTGACCCCAGATGGGCCCCGCGGCCCAAAATATAGTGTGCAGCCGGGTATTGTTTGGTTGGCGGCGGCGGCGCACGCACCGATTGTGCCGTTTCATATTGAAGCCAGCCGTCAATGGGTTCTTGATAGTTGGGATAACCATCGTTTTCCGAAACCATTTTCAACTATTCATATTGGCTTTGGTAAGCCAATTGCGATTGATCGGGTCTTGTTTAAACAAGACCCTGAGCAGGCAGCGAAACTTGTTCAGCAGGCCATGATGGACAACGTTAACAAGCTTAAGGTGGCTGCAAGCAGCTAGCTCAAAAAAATGAAATTATTATTTATCTGCACTCATAATCGATGTCGCAGTATATTGGCTGAAGCAATAGCTAGGCATGTTTCTGGTACAAAAATAATAGCCAAAAGCGCGGGTAGTTCGCCGCAAGGAGAGGTGCATCCTTTAACCTTAAAGTACTTGGCTGAGCATCAGATACCAATCGATGGCTTACTCAGTCAGTCATGGGATCAATTCGAAGACTTTAATCCTGATGCGATACTGACTCTCTGCGACAGTGCCGCTAACGAAAGCTGTCCAGTTTGGTTTGATAACTCAGTACAGGTGCATTGGGGCCTAAGCGACCCATCAAAAGAAGCCGCTGATGAAGGCCGTCAGCGTATTTTATTTGACAACACTATTAGCATATTAGAACGTCGTATTCGAGCTTTACTCGAGGCCGATCGAGCTTCATTAGCGGGTGATGGCTTATCGCAAACACTCAGTCGAATTGCGGCTCAGATTGATTGAGCTATACTATCCGCCATCGCCCTGCGTAACCGCATGCAGTGAAAAAATTCTTACCCAAAAAATTAGAGGTAGCAAAATGAAAGCCAATAATATTCTCGAGACCATCGGCAATACTCCGCATATCCGAGTTAACAAACTATTTGGTCCAGACGCTAATGTTTGGATTAAATCTGAAAAAGGTAATCCAGGCGGCTCTATTAAAGACCGAATAGCGCTGGCGATGATTGAAGACGCTGAGAAATCCGGAGCACTAAAGCCCGGCGCCACTATCATAGAGCCAACGTCAGGCAATACTGGCGTCGGCTTAGCCATGGTGGCGGCGATAAAAGGCTATAAGCTGATCTTGGTAATGCCCGAAAGTATGTCGGTTGAGCGCCGACGTTTAATGTTGGCTTATGGCGCTTCGTTGGAACTCACACCTAAAGAGAAAGGCATGGGCGGAGCGATTGCAAAAGCGCAGGAACTGGTAGATCAAACAACCGGTTCATGGATGCCGCAACAATTTGAAAATCCAGCCAATGTTGATGTGCATGTGCAAACCACGGCCAAAGAAATCATCGCTGATTTTCCTCAGGGCGTCGATGTATTAATTACCGGTGTTGGCACGGGTGGCCATATTACCGGCTGTGCATTAGCCCTCAAAAAAGTTTGGCCAAATATTAAAATTATCGCTGTAGAGCCGGCCTTATCTCCGGTTATTAGCGGTGGCAGTCCTGGCCCGCACCCTCTTCAAGGAATCGGCGCAGGTTTTATTCCGTCTAATTTGCACACCGACCTATTGGATGGTGTCATTGCTGTCGACGCCGATGATGCTCGCGAAATGGGTAGGCGTTCAGCGACTGAAGAAGGCATGTTAGTTGGTTTGTCATCTGGAGCAACGCTCGCTGCAATCGCCCAGCATTTAGAAAGTTCGGAGGTAAAAGACGCTACTATCCTTGGCTTTAATTACGATACTGGCGAGCGTTATTTATCGGTTGCTGAGTATTTGCCACAAGAGGGCTAGTTACGACGATTGTTTATTCAGCGATTTTAAACGGCGGCACCTCGAACAGTTGAGTCGTCGAACCGCTCGATGTATTGACAGCGTTGACATAAGTTTTCCACGAGCTGCCGCTGCTTAAAGCCTTTGATAATATCTTGCGCTCGGCGAGACCCGAGTATCTCAAGTATTGGTTTGTCGGCTACGTTGCCAAGTGGTATGGCAGCCTCTTTGTCTAAACAGCACGGCACAACCGTGCCGTCGGCTAACACTCCAAAATGTGATGATAAGCCGTAGCATGTGCCGCTGGTCCCAAGTACTGGCAGATCAAGGCTGGGCCAAATAAATTCGGTATCAAAGTGTAGGTAAAGTCGCCCTTTGATATTAATACTCTTGCGTTTACGAACATCTATTTCAGTCGGCGCTTGGAAATCAAAGCGCTGGCAAATTCGATCCAGCATTTGGGTGTTCGGGGTTTGGCTGCCAAGTGGATCATTTAAGTTCCACAGCCTGAAATTCAAATACAGTTCAGGTCGCTCGACTAGTGCACGTTCAGTGAATGCAAAGATTCGTTGCAGATAGTTGCTCGGGTCCTTGTCAGGAAAATTGTCGAAAAAACTATGCAGTGAAAAATTGATTTGATGGAATCGTCGGTGCAGCATTAAGTCGTATTTCTCGGGCCTGAGAAGCACGCCATTAGTGACTAAAAAGATATTTGCACTGTGTTGGTCGCAAATCTCAATCATTTGCTCTAGCTCGGGATGAACCAATGGGTCACCCATTAGGTGAAAGCAAACTAGCTCAGCGATTGGAGCAACTTGCTGGACGATCTGACGAAACAGATCAATATCCATCATTTTGTTGTCACGAATTACCGCAGGGCAAAAGCTGCACTGTAAATTACAGATATTACTTATTTCAATATGCACCTTATGAAAGCGTTTTTTCACCTTAAGCGTTCTTTTTGACGGTAAACACAAATGGACGTACGCCAAGCCTTTCAAGCTTGGTTTTTGCAGTTTTGGCTTTACGTTTGTCAGCATACGGACCTAAGCGGACGCGGTATAAAGTGCCTTTTGCTTCAGATGTGCGCACTTGGGTAATCGACTTAAAACCCTTCAGCGCTAAACGCGCACGTAGCCTCTCGGCATCGGCATGAGACTTAAACGATGCTGCCTGAAGATAGTAATCAAAATTGTTTGTTGCTCGAGCAGGTGCCGCATCGGGCAAATCGTCGGGCATAATCTGCTCAATGTCAGGTAGCAGCGTGTAAAAGTCGAATTCCTTTTCGGTACTTTTGTTTTTGATTAACTCATCAATCGCCTGGTCTTCGGCATCGGTTATTGACTCGGTTGATTCAAACAAGGCTTTGAGGCCAGCACCAAATTGTGAGTTGCCGCTTGTTGCTCCGTTCAATAAGGCACCAAGCACCACGCCGGAGACTAATATAACCAACATCAGTCCCCACGGGATATTGCGGCTTTGTTTGGCCTGTTTTTGTTTGGCCTTTGGTTTTGGTTTAATCCGTCTTGCTTGTGGCATGGTTTTCTACAAATAGCCTTGGTTACATAGACTCAGGAGCGCCAACCCCAATGATGCTGAGGCCGTTTTTTAAGGTTTGTTGGGTTGCCGAGCACAAGGCTAACATCGCGTTCCGCTGAGAGACATCTGCATCAAGAATTTTTGTTGCGGCATAGTATGACTGTAGTGCGGTAGCCAAATCACGCAAATAGTAGGTGATCTGATGTGGCTCATAGTTATTCGCCGCCGCTTGTACTAATTCTGGGAAGCGTTGCAGTAAGCCGAGTAGAGTATTCTCTTGGTCACTGTCTAAGAGGCTGAAATCGGCTTGTTGAATGTCGCTAGTATCAATGCCTCGCTGGCCGGCGGTTTTGAAGATGCGACAGATTCGGGCGTGCGCATATTGTACATAGTACATTGGGTTGTCTTTACTTTGTGACTTGGCAAGGTCAAGGTCGAAATCCATATGTTGTTCAGACTTACGTTGTACGTAAAAGAATCGTGCCGCATCCGAGCCGACTTCTTCGCGTAATTCTCGTAAGGTTACAAAGTCACCGCTGCGAGTCGACATGCCTATTTTTTCGCCACCGCGATAAAGCACCGCAAACTGCACTAAAACTACTTTTAGTTTTTCTGGGTCTAAGCCAAGCGCTTCTAGGGATGCTTTAACGCGCGGAATATAGCCATGATGATCTGAGCCCCAAACGTTGATCGTTAGATCAAAACCACGCTCAAGTTTGTCAGCATGATAGGCAATATCCGAGGCAAAATAGGTCGGCTGGCCGTTGTCACGAACCACTACACGGTCTTTCTCATCGCCATAGGCGGTAGTCTTAAACCACCAGGCACCGGCCTTTTCATAGACATCGCCGGAGGCTTTTAGTGCGTCGATGGCTTTGTTGATTTTGCCATCATCAAACAGCGAACGTTCAGAAAACCAAGTGTCGAAATCGACGCCAAACTCGCTTAGGTCTTGGCGAATATCAGCCAGAATAGAATCGAGCGCACGCTTAAAGAAAATCTCGAAGCCTTCAGCTCCCAAATGTGATTTTGAAAATTCAATACGCGCATCTAAGGCTTCTTCCAAAAAGCGCTTTTCAAACTTCATCGTGAATTCATCAGCGGATAAATTTAGCGCCTTTCGTTGTTCATCAAACGCTTCTTTGGGCATGCTCTCAAGCTCAGTCAGCGCGGAAGATTCGGCTCGACTCAGGCTGGCTATATTGTATTCCTCGATAGAGGCGGTATAAGCTTGACCATGGGTCTTTGCTAGGTCTTCACCGTAGCTGTTTACGTAATCTCCCTTATAACAATTGCCCGGCAGTTCAACCGCAACACCATTGGCTTGCAGGTATCGAATCCAAACGCTGACCGCTAAAATATCCATCTGACGGCCAGCATCATTGACGTAATATTCTCGCTCGACAGTATTGCCTGCAGCGGCTAGCACGCGTGCTAGGGCATCGCCATAAGCGGCGCCGCGACCGTGACCAACGTGAAGTGGGCCGGTTGGGTTGGCTGAGACAAATTCAACCATGATTTTTTGTTTTGTGTTTGGCTCGCCTAGTCCATAGTGATCGCCTTGCTCGAAGACAGTATTTAGTACCGAGAAACGTGCGTCTTGTGCCAAAAACACGTTAATAAAACCAGGCCCAGCTATATCGACTTTAGTAATTAAGTCATCACTTGGTAACGCCGCGACGATTAAGTCGGCCAACTCACGCGGGTTGCGCCGAGCAGGCTTGGCGAGAGTCATTGCTAGATTAGTCGCAAAGTCGCCATGTTCCTTCTGACGAGTGCGTTCGAATTGAATGCTAACCTCGTGTTCAGCGGGAATTACTTGGTCAGCTTTAAGCTGATTTATTGCCTGATTAAACAGGGCTTCTAACTGGTCTTTCAAGTTGTGTTCTCTTTTGGCCAATGTCTGGCTTATCGGGGGCCATTAATAGACCGAGATTTTAACGCGTTATGGGTGTGGAAAATAGGCTTGGATGGGGGTTATTAGCCGATCAGTTGCCGTCATTTTTACGCTTTGGTGCACGATCTGAGTTAGTAGGCCTTTCGGCTACGCTCAAGGTGACAGTATTAGCGCTAACCAGGTGACAGTATTAGCGTTAACCAGGTGACAGTATTAGCGTTAAAAAGATGATCATACTAGCGTTAACAAGATGACCGATTTAGGGCAAAAGAAGTGACACTTATAGAATCAACAAGCGGCTGTAATCGCCAAACTAAGCCACTCTTTTATGCTGCCACCAAAAAACCAAACCTTGAGCATTCAAGTCGGCGTCTAGTTTAATCCAATGACGTGCCGTTGCTTCGTCGACGTTGCTTAGCTCATTCATGCAGCGGCGGACCAAGTATTCATTCAAATCCTTGGCTAATACTGTTTCAAATTGGTCGCCAGAGTCAGCGGCTTTTTGCGTAAGCATGACATAGTCATCGATTTGCTCGTGCAGGCCTGCAATGATTTTAGCACTCGGCGTTACTGAGCTGTAGTGGGTCAAGTATAGGGTGCTTGGATTATAGCTCATAACCCGATCAATTGAGGCATGCAAGGCGTCGGGATTAAACTGTACTGGGGTAGTGGTTGGCGCAAGAAATGAGTGATTTTGGTCACGCAGTGCGCGATAGCCGACGCCGAGTGTATCACCAGTGAATATACTATTAGTTTGTTGATCGATAATGCAATGGTGGTGACTAGCGTGTCCGGGAGTATCTATAAAGGTCAGCAACCGACCGGCAAAATCAATTGTCTCGTCATCCGCCGGTTGATGAATTCGGTTCGCATCTATTGGTCCAATCTGGCCATAGAGTCGGTCAAATTCCTCGGCCCCATAGACGGCACTTGCCCCAGCCACCAACTTGCTTGGGTCGGCCATGTGTCTAGCACCTTTCGGATGCACCACTAATGTAGCGTTGACGCAAAGTTGCATTAACGCGCTGGCGCCACCTGCGTGGTCCAAATGAATATGGGTAAGAATTATGTAGTCAACATCGGCATAGCTCAGCCCTAACTCTTCGAGTGCCGCAAATACCTGAGGCACAGAATATTGAGTGCCGGTATCGACAATGGCGATACGGTTATTCGAGCGAATTAAATGAATAGATGCCAGTTGAGGCTGGTGATACAAAGCATCAACGGTATAGATATCAGTATTTGGTAGAGTTTGTAGCATTGCTTGGCCCGCTATTCATTACAAAGGTTAATTATTTTCAAGCTGAAGGAAATAGTGTTGAAAGGTTAAATATAGTTGTAAGCTATGCGTTAATCGGATGTTCTTAAGCAGTGTAACATTTGAAACACTCATATATAGGAATCATATAGATCATGAAAAAGCAAAAATCAATCAACAATTCAAGTAAGACCATAGGCGCTGCAATTGCCACTTCAATTCTGGCAACGGCCTTACTTGGCGCCTCTAGCGTAGCATCAGCGGCATCAACCGAGCGTTGTGCCGATATTGTTAAAGGCGGTAAAAATTCTTGTGCCGTGAAAACCTTAGGCACTTCATGTCAAGGTCAAGCTACTGATGACAACATGGTTGGTGCTTGGATTAAAGTGCCGGCCGGTACTTGCGGAAATATTGTAAGCATATGTGCTTCTAGCGTTGAAGCGCCTGCAGGCACTTCACAGAAAAAAGTAGCAAAAGCGTGTGAAAAGATTGCCGAGCAAACCGACCCTGCCGTTGCTGGCGGTCGTCTAGTAGATCGTTTTGGCGAGTCTATTTAAGTAATGTTAAACTGTATCAACTCGTTTTTCAGAACCGTTAAAGCGCCAGCCTAAAGGTTTGCGCTTTAACTTTTTTAATTAGTCATAAGATGGAGTATTTATATGAAAGCAAATTTAAAAGCATCGACAGCGGCGGCTTCAATTTTAGCCTTGGCGCTAGTTTCTAATACTGGCTTAGCACATGCCGGCAAAGAAGGTTATGAAAATTGCCAAGGCGTTGCTAAAACTGGCATGAACGACTGTGGTGCTAATGCGCATGGTTGTGCGGGCCTTGCAGAAGTAGACGGCGATAAAAACGAATGGATTTATGTGCCTGAAGGAACGTGCGACAAGATTGTTGGTGGCGTGGTGAAAGCCGCAAGCAAGAAAGCTGAGTCTTAGATCGATTTAGCGGTTTAAATCTGCATTACCTGCTCGTATTAGCTCTAAATATTATAAATTTTGGTGAGTAATATGGCGTTGCGTGATGCGGATTTAAATAATAAAAATGCGCTTAGCCGTGTTAAGTCGGGGCTGGGTATTAGGCCAGAGTTGTTTACTGCGGTGCAGAGCATTGATAAAGCGGGCGACTCACCGCTTGGTTTCCTTGAAGCCCATTCTGAAAACTATTTTGGCGAGTCTATGTCCACGGCTAAGCTGCTTAAGCTGCGTCAGGATTATCCAATATCATTACATGGAGTTGGCCTCTCATTAGGCCGTGCTGACAACCTTGATCAGCGGCATCTAGCCGACCTTAAAAAGTTAGTCGAGCAAATAGAACCGGTTCTTGTCTCTGAGCATTTAGCTTGGAGCGCTTATTCACATCGGCATCTACCGGACCTATTACCTCTTCCTTTGACCCACCAGGCCTTGGATCTTGTATGCCAACACATTGACCAAATGCAAACAGCTCTTGGCCGGCAGATCCTGATCGAAAATCCGTCTAATTATGTGTTATTTGATCAGTTACAAATTGCTGAGCCAGAGTTTCTCAATATGTTGGTTGAAAGAACCGGTTGTGGCTTGTTAATGGACGTTAATAACATTCATGTGAGCGCAACTAACCTCGGTCGTGATGGTTCGGCTTACATAGATGCGATCAATAGCAGCGCAATTGGGCAGTATCATTTAGCCGGTTACACCGAGGTCCAACGAGAATATAAGGGCGCTAGCGAAACGGTACTTATCGATACGCACAATAAAACTGTTTATCAGCCAGTATGGGAACTGTTTGATCACGCTTTGTCGGTGCATGGGGCGCGACCGACCTTAATTGAATGGGATTCTGATTTTCCTCAGTTTGGGGTGTTATTAGGCGAGTGTCAAAAAGCTAATGTGTTGTTGCAAAAGCATGTGGTCAAACCAATATCGAGTAATAAGCGGGCCGAACTCAGCGGCATAAATCCCAGTAATCTAGCTCAGACTCAAGAAGATTTTTTACACGGCGTTTTAGACTTGAATAAGGCCTCAGAGACGCTTAGACCTGAATATCAGCATCGTATATGGGTTTATCAAAATAACGTATTCGGTGCGCTGCAAGATTATTTAGAAGAGGTTTACCCAGCAACACGAGGCGTCGTTGGAGCTGATTTTTTTAAGCAAATGGCGCAGGTTTTTATTCAGCAATCACCGCCATCGACTGGCAACATACATTCTTATGGTGAGGGTTTTTCAGGGCTTTGTCGCTCATTCGAGGGGCTTGAAAATCTGCCTTACTTATTTGATTTGATAGCTTATGAATGGGCCCTACATAAATGCTATTTTGCGACCGTCTCGGACGCATTGGAACCCAGTAGCATGCCGCAAGAGGAGCTTTTAACAAGCGCTGTGATTTACAATGACAGTGTCGCGCTAATTTGCTCTGACTACCCCATTTATGAAATACAACGGCAGTCGTTGCCGAGTTTTAAAGACCAAGTTTCGATCGATTTACAGCAAAGCCAAGACAGTTTACTGATTTATAAGCGTGATCATCAAGTACAGTGCTTGGCGATAGACGCGGAACAAACTAGTTTCCTTCAAGCGTTACAAAGAAATCAAAATTTATTGCAAGCAATTGAGGGTCTGCAAGGGTCTATATCAGCAGACGCACTGTCTACAACACTGTCCTTAGTATTTGAATCACGACTGCTTAAGCTTAGTTAGCGTTTCAATTCTTATGCTAGTTGTTTAGCTTGCCTTGATTACACCGCGAGTCTGAATTATCGCTTAACCAAGATAGGGTATTTAGGGTCAGGTGAACTAACAATAATTGAGAAGCAAATGAAAAATTTATATAAAGCGTTCGGCTCATTCTGCGTCACCATCATTTCGCCATTGGCAAGTCTTTGGGCGCGCATCTACATAGGCCTAATTTTTTGGCGGTCAGGGGTGGCCAAATTTGACGATCTCGAAAGCACGGTCGAGAACTTTGACCCAGCTGAAGACGGTGATTTTATTCTGTCTTTTTTGCCGCAATCGTTGCCTCCAGAGATACCTGCTTATTTAGCAACTTTTGGCGAACTAGTACTACCGATTTTGTTGTTCGTAGGTTTGTTTACTCGCATTGGAGCTCTCGGTTTGTTTATTATGACTGTCGTGATTCAATTCTTTGTGCCGGGTTTTGAAAGCCATGAAAACTACCTATGGATGATTATTTTGGCGATGTTGATGGCCCAAGGCGGCGGCAAAATTTCACTCGACAATTGGCTGCTTAAAGACCATAAATAGTATTTGCGAACCTTTAACGAGCACGTTATTGAAGTGAATTTTCAGTGTATGTGCAGCCATGAGATTGATTGATAAGCAACGCTTAGGCGTTTTTTCTGACCCGTGCTATGGGTAGGCCAAGCGGGCATAACTTGGTATCCTCGAGTTATGCCTATCGAACTTAATCCTAAGCCACATAAAATAGTCGGTCGCTACGCGCCTAGCCCCACCGGAGACCTGCACTTAGGCAATCTTCGAACGGCTTTGTTGGCTTGGCTGCACGCAAGGCTTCAAGGGGGCACCTTTATTGTACGCATGGAAGACCTCGATTTACCTAGAGTTGTTGCCGGTAGTGCCGACCAAATTTTGCGTGACTTGGAGTGGATTGGTTTGGATTGGGATGGGCCGATTGTTTATCAATCTGCGCGCACCGAGCTCTACCAGCGAGCGTTGTTGGATTTAACCGCACGTGGGCTAAGCTATCCATGTTTTTGCTCTCGTAAAGATATTCAAGCTGCCGCTAGCGCACCGCACGGCAACCTTGGTGTATACCCTGGAACTTGTCGGCTGTTATCCGCCAGCGTAATAAAACAGCGTGCTCAGGCTAAGTCACCTGCGGTGCGACTTATCGTGCCGGAGCGTATGGCTGATACTGCTGGTGATTTTGTCATTCTGCGTGCCGATGCATTTTTTGCGTATCAATTGGCGGTTACTGTTGATGACCTCGAACAAGATATTACTGAGGTAATTCGAGGCGCGGATCTGATCGACAGCACGCCAAAGCAAGTTTATCTAGCCGAGCTATTGCGGCCAAGCCGCAAGCCGATCAATTACTTACATGCACCCTTGATGGTGGACGATCACGGGCGACGGATGTCGAAGCGCGACGGCTCTCATTCAGCGCTACAATGGCGACAACATGGCGGTAGCTCAGAACAGTTATTGGCGTATCTAGCATCTACTTTAGAACTGGTAGAAAACACAAAATCTATTGATATTCAGCAACTTATCGATCAAGTCGATGTCGACCTTGTCACCTCAAAACTAACTCTTTTTACTTGACCCTCTATCACTCATTTGATCGAAACTAAGAATATATCATGACAAGGCGGCCTATTTTTCTTGATACTTTTCGCTGTCAGGCTTAATGTTTCTAACGTGACAGCTTAAAAGTTAGACATGTTTAGTCGATAAGCTTTCCAAGGGAAATAAAGCTGTTTTGGTTTCAAACATTGAGGTTTGAATGAAATGCTCAGAAGTGAGGGAGTTTTTCAACGTTATCTATACTCGGGCCCACCTCTCTTTATCTCCGTAATTGCATACTAATAAGTGTTGCTAAGGCTTCTCGTTATAGCGCTCGATGATGGCCAAGCAGCTTTTAAATAGTTTTAAAGTTTCTCGTAGAAACAATTCCAACCCGTGTTTTTACGAGTCTATTGGGGGGGGGTAGAATGCCCTTCATTTGTAGGCCTGCCAGAGATTTCAACCCCTCTGGCAGGCTTTTTTTATGTACGCATACTTTTTATCAATAGTCCGGATACAGACTAGATAGCGGCTTGCTTAAGACATTATTTAGGTTGCTGTTCAATAAAGTCGGCACGACTTCTGAGTTTATCTTTTTCTCTAATTGCAGCAAACGGGTCTTGAGGGTCGTGTTTTGCGGTCTTATTTGCTTGTTTTGCCTTATCGGCCAGATCTTGTTTTTTAGGACGCTTGCTGCGCAGTGCATGAAAGCCAAAGTAGAGCAGTATTCCAGCGGTATAAGCGGCCCACTTATAAATGAAACTGATGCCGCTGGCGGAGGTGTCCTTTTGTAATTGGCTATGAGTTAGATAGTCGCTGTGAACGTTTCCCACCAATAGTACGTAGGCGATGATTAGAAACGTCGATACTATTAAGGCCTTATATTGTTTCCAAATAAGGGTGACAAAGGCGACTCTGAAAATTTGCTTAAATACCATGAGACCTCAGAAATAATCTGTTAGCTAAACGAAAAGGTTGAGGCCAAGCAATGCCAATACAGCCATCAAACCTTTTTCCTTGATCGAGCCTTTGATCTTGTCTTCTTCCTCTCGTACAACAACCTCTAAATCTTGCTGACTGAGTTTTTGCGGGTCATTGCCAGCCACGATAATACGGGTTCTGGCCCGTTCTATGGCTTTGTTGCGAATATAGCGCTTGTATTTCAGTGGAACCGCGCCTACATATCTAATTGGCTTCATAGTATCGTTAGACGTATTGTTGCTAAGCGCTGTTTTCGGCGGATGATCTTTAATAGGTTGACTCATATTAGCATCTCTTACTTTGAATGCATTTTATCGGTAGGTGAAAAGCCCAAATTTTGTTAATATTGGCGCCCTAATCACGGTCGTAGTATTTTATATATGTGTACCACAACTTGTAATTTCAAGTTAGTAGCACATTAGCGCATTTTCGATCAACCCAATTTTCATTGAACAACAAACATCATTATGACCAGTATTGCCTCTCAACCTAGCGCAAGAATCGCTGAAGTAACTCGCGACACCAGCGAAACTCAAATATCTGTTAAGTTGAATTTAGACGGAACAGGAAAGTGTAACTTTGACACTGGCGTGCCGTTTTTAGAGCACATGATGGAGCAAATTGGTCGTCATGGATTAATTGACCTAGATATTAAATGCAAAGGCGATTTGCATATTGACGATCACCACACGACCGAAGATATTGGTATCACTCTTGGACAAGCTTTTGCTCAAGCTTTGGGTGATAAAAAAGGTGTTCGTCGTTATGGACACGCGTATGTGCCACTTGATGAGGCGCTTAGTCGAGTGGTCGTCGATTTCTCTGGTCGACCAACGTTAATGCATCGGGTTGATTACAAGCGTGCTCGTATCGGCGGTTTTGATGTTGATTTGTTTGATGAGTTCTTTCATGGCTTTGTTAACCACGCGCGCATGACCATTCATATCGACAACATTCGCGGTAAAAACGCACATCATATTGCCGAGACTATTTTTAAAGCTTTCGGTCGTTCTCTTCGAATGGCGCTTGAATATGACCAACGTAGTGTTGGCGTTATTCCGTCAACTAAGGGCAGCTTATAATCGGCTGAAGAAGTAGCCGAAACGTTGTACGCAGCTTAAATTTCAGTGGCATTAATATCATGCAAATAGCGGTTATAGATTTAGGTATCGGTAACTTAACGTCGGTCAAGCAGGCATTGATCACCGTAGCACCCGATTGTGACGTCGTAGTTACTAATGACGCTGGCGTTATCGACTCAGCGGATCGAGTAGTGATGCCAGGGCAAGGTGCCGTTGGTACTTGGTTTGCGGCCTTGCAAGATCACCAGCTCGAATCGGTAGTGCGGTCAAGTTTGGAGAATAAGCCGATGCTGGGCATCTGTGTCGGCATGCAAGCATTGTTCGACTATTGTGAGGAAGATGGCGGTATCGACGGCTTGGGTTTATTCTCAGGTTCAGTACGTCATTTTTCACATTTTCATACAGGTGCAAGTACTAACCATAGCGAGCGTTTGAAAATCCCTCAGATGGGCTGGAATCAAGTTGTGCATAGTCAAGATCATGCTCTATGGCATGGCATAGAAGATCAATCGCACTTTTATTTCGTGCACAGTTTCTGTGCCAACCTTTCTGCTGATGCTGACTCAAATGTGATTTATGGTGAGGCCAATTACGGGCATGATTTCATTGCTGCGGTTAGTCGTGATAATGTATTTGCTGTTCAGTTTCATCCTGAAAAAAGCCATGATGACGGCTTGAAATTACTTAAAAACTTTACTCAATGGAGCGGCTAAATTAGCGGCCTAGAACATGTTATTAATACCTGCAATTGATATTAAAGAGGGCAAATGCGTACGTTTACGCCAAGGCCTAATGGAAGACTCAACCGTATTCAGTGATAGCCCATTGGCGATGGCTGATAAATGGGTAGAGCTGGGTGCCAAGCGCCTTCATTTGGTCGATTTAGACGGTGCATTTGCCGGTAAGCCGGCCAATGCTGAGGTAATAAACGCAATAGCGGAGAAGTACCCCAATGTGCCGATTCAAATAGGTGGTGGTATTCGCGATGAGAAAACCATACAGGCCTATATCGATGCTGGTGTTGCATACGTTATTATTGGCACTCGAGCGGCGAACGAGCCCGAGTTCATTAGTGAAATAGCGGAACAGTACGGGAAAAATTTAATCATCGGCTTAGACGCCAAAGATGGAATTGTGGCGGTAGACGGTTGGGCTAAACTGACTGATCACAATGTTGTCGATTTAGCTAAGCGTTTTGAAAACGACGGTGTTCAAGCAATTATTTATACTGACATCGCACGTGATGGAATGATGCAAGGGGTCAATTTAGACGCTACCAAGCATTTAGCTGAATCAGTAAATATACCGATAATCGCGTCCGGCGGTGTTACCAATATGAACGATCTGATCGAGCTGCAAAAAATTGAAGCTTCGGGTATTTCTGCTGTGATTACAGGTCGGGCTATCTACGAAGGCACGTTGGATTTTGCTGAAGGCCAAGCCTACTTGGACTCGAAGCTGGTATAGCGTTAGATCATGCCACTAGCCAAACGTATCATTCCCTGTTTAGACGTCGACAATGGCCGAGTTGTAAAAGGCGTTAACTTTGTCGGTATCCGCGACGCCGGTGACCCAGTCGAAGTGGCTAAGCGTTATAACCAACAAGGCGCTGATGAGATAACCTTTTTAGACATTACCGCGACGTCCGATAAGAGAGATACTCTATTGCACGTGGTCGAAGAAGTCGCTAACGAAGTGTTTATCCCGTTGACAGTCGGCGGCGGAGTTCGCGAGCTGCAAGACGTACATAATTTACTTAACGCCGGTGCTGATAAAATATCGGTTAATAGCACGGCTGTTTTTAACCCAGATTTTATCAAACAAGCCGCCGGTCACTTTGGCTCTCAGTGTATTGTGGTGGCGATTGATGCCAAACAAACGCAATTTATAGCGAATGGTGATGAGCAAGATCGTTGGGAAATTTTTACTCACGGCGGGCGTAAAGCCACTGGTATCAATGCTGTTGCTTGGGCGGTGAAGATGGCTGAATACGGTGCTGGCGAAATTTTATTAACCAGCATGGATGGCGACGGCACCAAGAAAGGTTATGATTTAAAATTAACTAAGGCCGTGTCCGACGCGGTACTGATACCCATTATCGCCTCTGGTGGCGTTGGTAATTTAGAGCATCTGGTTGAAGGTGTTAAGCTGGGTGGCGCCGATGCCGTACTGGCGGCCAGTATTTTTCATTTTGGCGAGTACACGATACAACAGGCCAAACAAGCAATGCGTGATGCTGGCGTTGAAATTAGGCTGTAAAGCCTCGACATTATGATGACTGATTGGTTGGATCAACTTAAGTGGAATGAAGCCGGTTTAGTGCCCGCGATCGCACAAGACGCCGATACCGGGCGTAACTTGATGGTTGCCTGGATGAATCGCCAAGCATTACAAGAGACTGTAGAGACTAAGCGAGCGGTCTATTTTTCTCGCTCCCGTCAGAAGTTATGGCGTAAAGGCGAAGAATCAGGTCATCACCAAGATGTGGTTGAGGTTCGTTTAGACTGTGATGCAGATGTTATTTTGTTAACGGTTCATCAAATAGGTGGTATTGCCTGTCATACTGGTAGACACAATTGTTTTTATCGTGTTTATAATGAAGGGCAATGGCAAATCGTCGAGCCGATCGTAAAAGATCCATCGCTGATTTACAAATGAGTTTTGTTAATCAAACGTTTTGCCAAGCAAACATAGTCACATGAAAAGCCGTATGAGTAACAGTAACGATACATTAATGCAGATTCATCAAACCTTAGTGTCGCGATTAGATGCCGATGCGGGATCATCTTACGTCGCATCGTTGTATGCCAAAGGCCTCGACGCCATTCTTAAAAAAGTCGGCGAAGAAGCCACTGAAACTGTCATGGCGGCTAAAGACGGCGACGCTGAGAAAATTGTTTATGAAGTCGCAGACCTATGGTTTCATACTATGGTGCTGTTGGCACAACAAGGTTTAGAACCACAACAAGTAATCGATGAACTAGCGCGGCGCATGGGCGTCTCGGGAATCGAAGAAAAAGCATCACGCACATCGTGATCAAACATTGAGGATAAAATCATGGGTTTAGGTGGAATTAATATTTGGTCGCTAATTATCATTTTGCTGATTGTCGCGCTAGTTTTTGGTACTAAGCGCTTGCGCGGCATTGGCGGCGATTTAGGCGGTGCAATTAAGGGCTTCAAGAAAGCTATTAATGATGACAGCAAGCAAAACGATGAAGCCGTCGATCAAGCTGAGAAAGCCTCCGACGATGCCACGTCTGAGAAAGCCGAAAAATAGTTAAACACTATGCTAGATATTGGCTTTTTCGAATTACTGGTAGTCGGTGTGGTGCTTATCATTGTGATGGGCCCTGAGCGACTGCCTGAGGTTGCAAAACAGGCTGCGTTTTTTATTCGTAAAGCTCGCCAAGGTATGTTTCGCTTGCGCAATCAAATGCAAAGCGAAATTCAAGGAACTCCATTCGCAGATTTGGAAAAAGCCAAACAAGAAATGGCTGATTTAAAGAATGATTTACGCCAGTTTGGTCGTGAAATAGTCGATTCCGCTGAGCCGAAAAAGCCTGCAGGCCAAGTTGCGGTGGAAATGACCGGTGAACCGTTAGCCGATGACCCCGATAAAAGCGTCAGTAAAGCTGATTAGATTGTTAGCAATATAGAGCCTGAGTCGGCGATAGCGAGTAGCTCACTCAAGTAACAATCCCCCTAATCCGAAACAGTAAATGAACCAAGAAACTAAAAAGACTGAACCCTTTGTATCGCATCTTATAGAGTTACGCAACCGTTTGGTGTGGGCACTCGGCGCGGTGCTTGTGGTGTTTATTTGCTTAGTGCCATTCGCTGGTCAGATTTACTCTTGGTTTGCTGAACCATTGCTCGCCAGTCTGCCAGAAGGCGGCAGCATGATAGCGATAGATCCGCACGGCACCTTCTTTATTCCATTCAAGTTAGCGTTTGCCGTAGCATTTGCAATCGCTATACCGTTTGTCTTATATCAAGTCTGGTCGTTTATCGCGCCTGGGTTGTACTCTAAAGAGAAGCGCATTGTGTTACCACTAGTGGTTTCAACCACCGCCCTATTTTATCTTGGGATACTGTTTGCCTACTTTGTAGTCTTTCCGTTGATGTTTGAATTTTTTGCTAAAATGACCCCTGAAGGCGTTGCCCTTACACCGGACATTGGCTCGTACATGAGCTTCGCGCTTAGCTTGTTTTTTGCTTTTGGGGTCGCCTTTGAAGTGCCGGTCGCAATTGTTTTGCTGACCAGAATTGGCGTTATTTCGGCTGAATCAGTAGCCAAACAGAGGCCTTATTTCATTTTAGGCGCGTTTGTTTTAGCCATGTTAATGACACCGCCGGATCCTTTTTCGCAGGTAATGATGGCCGTTCCTGTCTGCTTGTTATTCGAACTGGGCTTGTTTGTCGCGAGGAAGCTGGAAAAAAATGATCTGAAGTCAGAGTCATCAGACTAGTTTGCAAGCGGTTATAGCTTAGCTCAGAAGATACTTTGCCTCGGATCATGGAGCCGCTACATATTATGCAAATGCATAAGTGTGATTTTTCACCAATTTTTCTGTTGTAACGACTTGGCTAAATCAGAGCTCACCAAACATTCCAATTGAGGTAAAATTGAGTCTATGGTTTATTCATTATTCTTAATATTTGTTGGCGCAGCGGTGTTTGGCACCCTCGCTTTACTAGCCCGTCAGTCGCTAATAATTGGTTATATTGTGCTTGGCATCGTACTTGGCCAATGGGGCTTGGCATGGGTCACTGATACTAAGTTGATTGAGGATATTTCCAACATAGGAATTATCTTTTTACTCTTTCTGCTCGGTTTAAACCTAAGCCCTAGAAAGTTGCTGGAACTGCTTAAGCAGACAACTATTGTCACCATATTAACCTCAGCGGTTTTTGCGACGGTAGGCTGGGCGTTTGCTGTGCTGGCCGGTTTTGATACTCTGAACTCAGTGATTGTTGGCGTTGCTTGTATGTTTTCAAGCACCATCATTGGCTTGAAGCTATTGCCGACAACGGTGTTGCATCATAAACACACCGGCGAGGTGATTGTCAGTGTGTTGCTACTGCAAGATTTAATTGCGATCGTTGTTTTGCTTGCCTTTCAGGCTATGTCGTCGGATCAAAATACGATGGTTGAGCTGGCTAAATTAGTGGTTCTATTGCCCGTCTTGATCGGTGTTTCTTGGGGGCTCAAACATTATGTTCTTTTAAAGCTTTTTGCCAAATTCGACCGTATTCAAGAGTACGTCTTTTTATTAGCCTTAGCCTGGTGTTTAGGCATTGCGCAACTAGCGCACAGTATCGGTTTTTCGTATGAAACGGGTGCCTTTATTGCCGGCATCACCATCGCCACAAGTCCGATAGCATTATTTATTGCTGAAAGTTTAAAGCCACTCAGAGACTTTTTCTTGGTATTGTTTTTCTTTGCCTTGGGAGCCGGCTTGAACATTTCCGCGCTCGAGCAAATATGGTTACCTGCGGTGTTATTAGGCGCGGCAATGTTGGTGATCAAGCCGGTGGTGTTTCGTTTCGCGCTACAACGAGTTTCCGAAACCAAAAAGCTCAGTTGGGAAACCGGCTTTCGCTTAGGCCAGATGAGTGAGTTTAGTTTGCTTATCGTTTTTGTGGCCGCACAGAGCGCCTTGATCGATTTAACCACGGTGTACTTTGTACAACTTGCCACACTGGTCACCTTTATCGGCTCAAGCTATTCAGTTGTATTGCGTTATCCAACTCCGGTTGCAGTTTCAGACCGACTCCGCCGAGACTAGCCGATGCTTGAAGAGCATTCAAAGTCTAGTCTGGTTTTTGGCTGTGGCGACGTCGGCCGACGTATCGCCAAAGCGTTAATCGAACAGGGCTCAAACGCGAGTGATATAAGCGGTTACGTTAATTCTATTCAAAGCCGACAGCAGGCAGCGGAACTTGACATTGATTGCCAAATTGTCGATCTGGATAATATTGAGACTAGCTCAGCGACAGATTTCACCGCTTGTTGCGATGTTCAGCTTTATTACACCGTAGCGCCGCAAAAACATGGGCTTATTGATCAACGGTCGGCCGCTCTGATTAAGCGATTTATATCGGCAGACATACGCCCAGCTAAGCTAGTGTTGATTAGTACAACTGGGGTCTATGGCGACTGCGCCGGAGAATGGGTGTCCGAATTGAGCCCGGCTAGGCCGACCACTGAACGAGGTCAGCGACGTTTAGATTCAGAGCGTCAATGGTTGGCCTGGGGAGAGGCTCACGATGTTGCGGTAGTGGTTCTCAGAGTGCCGGGTATTTATGCCTTTAGTCGTTTGCCACGAGCTCGCCTAGAGCAGAAAACACCGGTTGTTCGGGCAAGCGAATGTGGTTTTTCCAACCGTGTGCATGCAGATGATCTAGCCAGAATGTGTATCACCGCAATGCGTAAAGCACCTGCGGGTGAGGTTTACAATGCTACCGATGGCGCACCAGGTACCATATCTGAATACTTACAGGTCGCGGCGCAGGCGCTAAATTATCCGCCATTGCCTGAGATTAGCATGAGCCAGGCGCAACAGCAGTTATCTGAGGGCATGCTGTCTTACTTGAGCGAATCGCGAAGAATCAGCAATCAAAAATTAATTGATGATTTAGCGTATAAGTTGCTATACCCGGACTTTAAACAAGGCATACATCACTAGCCAATTTCAGCAAGCTAAAAAATCGCGCTGGCTATTGCTAGGCAGCGCGAAATCTTTAGAAAGGTTTTTATAGATAACTCTTACATCGGCCTAAGGCAACATTTCGAGTAATTTTGATTAACCGCTCATTAGTAGTGGTAATGATCTTTATGTTGATAGCCCCTGCGCCCTTGTTGGAAGTAGCGTGAGTATCCATCAATCGGGCAGACCTCTACTCGGTAGCTGTCGCTACGATGACTGTTATTGCGTCGGTCATAGCGCTGACTATCATGCCGACCACGTGAGTTGTAATTGTCATTATAGTGGCGTTTATTGTAGTGACGCTTATGCTCGCGACGGTGATGGCGGCGCTCGTACCGGCGATTGTCGTAGTGGTCATTATAACGGCTGCGATGATTGTTGTTATAGTGCTTACGGTGACGCCTATTAGAGCGATGATCGTCATGCACCCCGATGCTTAGACCTGGTAGGTCAAAGTGCACACTGCCTTTGGCAAAAGCGCTGGTTGGGGTCACAGCGATCACTGTGAACATGCCGAGAGTGGCGAATAAATGCTTAGCGGAAAGTTTCATGGGGTTTCTCCCTTTTGTTACGTTACCTGCACTTTAGCCGACCTGACATTAACCCAAACTGAACCAAAATGAACCGAGTGAAATCAATTGTGGTGTTAACTGGGGCAGGTATTTCAGCCGAATCAGGGATTAAGACTTTCCGTGCTGATGACGGTTTATGGGAGGACCATAGAATCGAAGACGTGGCTACACCCGAGGCTTTTGAACGTGACCCATGGTTAGTTCAGAAGTTCTATAATGAGCGCCGTAGGCCAATACTCAATCATCAGGTACAGGCTAATGCCGCGCACACAGCGCTGGCAAAACTCGAACGAGAGTTTAACGGCCAATTGCTGCTAGTTACGCAAAATATCGATAATTTACATGAACTGGGTGGTTCAAAAAACGTATTACATATGCACGGCGAGGTTTTGAAGATGCGGTGCAAAGTAACGTCTAAAGTATACGACTGTTATTACGATATCGAGGTAGCCGACTTGTGCGATTGCTGCGGTCAGCCGAATAACCTTCGCCCACACATTGTTTGGTTTGGTGAAATGCCTCTTTATATGGATGAAATTTCGGCGGCAATCTCGAACTGCGATTTATTTATCTCGATTGGCACTTCAGGGAACGTTTATCCAGCGGCCGGTTTTGTCCAAATTGCTAAGCAATCAGGAGCGACAACCCTAGAAATAAACTTAGAAAGATCTTTAGTGGCGAGTGATTTTGATCAAGCTGTATACGGTAAAGCTGGCGAAGTGCTACCAGCCTGGGTGGAAGAGTTTTTGGCGCAACAAGCGGATTAGTGAAGTAGTCTACCGACATTGTTAGCAAATACGATTGTCGATCATCTGTGACTTGGCACGTTTCATGCTTAGCTTAATGCATGAATTACCCATTATCTAATATCGACATGCCCGAGAATCAAACGGGGCTTATGTTGTCTGTGCCTCGGTTATTGCTAGTCGAGCCGGCGACGTGTAGTTCTATGCCCATGCTTGACAAGCTGGCGGTGCTAGATGATTTTCGCATTGAGAAGATCAGTAACCTAGAGTCGGTCCCAGCGATTGTTGCGGCGACCCAGCCCGACATGCTAATTTTGTGCTTTGATGTGATCACCGATGTTGACCTCACGCCATTGATTTGGTTAAAGGAAAATAACCCTATTCCGGTTGTGGTATTTGCTCATCAAAATACCCCTAATGCGGTTAAATCTGTGGTGGCGGCTGGCGTTAGCACCTATATCGTCGACGACGTTTTACCCCATCGATTGCCGGTTATTCCTGATTTAGCATTTGAGCGTTTTAGTCAGATGCAAAGCGTTAATAGCGAACTCGAGCAAACTAAGAAGAAATTGTCCGAGCGCAAGTTAATTGAAAGAGCCAAAGGGATCGTTATGCGACAAAAAAATTATACCGAAGAACAAGCGTATATGGAGATACGCAAGTCGGCGATGAATCAAGGTAAAACAATGGCCGACCTTGCCGGCCGGATTATAGCCGCCTTTGATGGCATCTTAGATTGAATCAAACGAGTGCAAGCTAGGCGGCACTGCACTATGTTAGAGCGTTATTATGCGAATTACCTATCGGCTATTAGGGCGAAGTCTTGGATAACATCAGAAACAGTTTAGCAATCGAACTCAGCGACCACAGGAGTGTGATCAGAGGGGCGTTCAAGCTTTCTCGGCGACTCGTCAATACTGCTTGCGGTTGCTTTATCCAGCATGGCTGATGAACTTAACACTAGATCTATGCGCAGCCCCTCATTGGCGCGGTAACCGGCGCCACGATAGTCCCACCAAGAAAAGTGTTGACCGTCTTTATTGAAATTACGATAAGTATCGTACAAGCCTGTTGCCATTAGTTTCTGCAGCATCAGTCGTTCAATATCACTGCAATGAATGCTGCCGGCCCATTTTTTCGGATCATGCACATCCAAGTCGCTTGGTGTGATGTTGAAATCACCGACTAATACGGTATTTGGGTTTTCGCTGAGGGTGTCATGCATGGCCTCTTGAAGCTTTGCAAACCAGGCACGTTTGTAAACAAACTTGTCGGAATCTAGAGCTTGGCCATTGGGCACATAGACGTTAACAATTCTGAGTTTTTCACCGCTTTCTAGGGCGTAATCGCCAGCGATGTAGCGCCGCATAGGGTCTTCAAAGTCGGGTAAGTCAGTGACCACATTAGTCAGTGGTTTGTTGCTTAAGATTGCCACACCATTATAGGTTTTTTGGCCGCTATAAACGCTGTGTTAGCCAAGTTGTGTAAAAACATCTTCAGGGAAATCAGCATCCACCATTTTTAACTCTTGCAAGCACAGGAAGTCGGGTGGATTGACTTCTAACCAATCGCTTACGTGTTCTACGCGAACGCGCAGAGAATTAACATTCCAAGAGGCAATTTTCATTATTATTGAATC
>JAWUZB010000127.1:0-9693 GCA_034110505.1 Gammaproteobacteria bacterium | reverse complement strand
AAAATGCCTGTAATGCCTCCACTTTTTGTTGAAAAACTTGCCAATAGCTAGCTATTAGCCGCGTTTTCCGCCTCAATTGGAGACATTCCAAGCTATTTTTATTTCGTCCCTGAGTTATGCTGAGGTCTCACTAAATAATTATCGGCGATTCAACTTGCCTCGATTCAAACACGTTTTAGCCGATACTGATGGCGCGTGGTCTGAGCTAAGTCTGAGGTTTGAGAACTTTAAGAAAATGCGTTTTAGTGAAGAGCTTGGTGGTGGGCCGACAGCAACAGAGCTTGCGACTATAATTCGCTTAGGTCTTATTAGTATTGACAAGGTAGCGGGGCCGTTACGCTGGAAATCGATTATATTAAGTTCGAATAATTGACTCGAATTCGAGTAATCAGGACTCCTTTGCGATACTAATTTTGCCTACTTCATAGTATCTACCTTAACAGTTGAGTTAAGCAGATACACAGTTCAGTTTACAGTCTCTGGCAAAGTTGCTCGCTTACTTAAATTCTTCGGCGACTTATCGATCGCACGCGATTGATATTTTTAGTAGTCTGTTTTGTAGGCTCCAATCTGAATTATTTATCTGTCATCATCCAAACGCCATCCCATTCGTCTCCAGGAGGATTGGCTTTCATCAGGTTAGTACGGTCGATGTAGATTTGCGACAAGCTATCCTTTGGATTGAACGTTAACGCTTCATCGAATTGATGAAGTGCTTTGTCCCAGTCTTGTTTACGATATAGTTGAATGCCGGCATTGAAATGGCTGACAACCTCCATAATGTTCGGAAAAGACTCTTCAGTATGATAGTCCAAGACCTCATAAACTTCGACAGGCTCGGTTTTGCCTTTGACAATTACTTTATCGATGTCACGAACTCGGTAAGTGCCTTTCAGTTTTGCATAGGTATATTCACTAATCAGCAGCTGGGCCGAATACTGCTTACACGCACTCTCAAGCCTTGCGGCCAGATTCACGCCGTCACCAATAGCGGTATAGTTCATTCTTTTTGGTGAACAAATATTCCCCGAAACAATCAAATCAGTATTAAGTCCAATGCCGATTTCGACGGGTAGCTGACCTTTCGCGGTGCGAACCGCATTGTGCTCTCGCAAAACTCGGAGCATATCGATGGCGCAGCGAAGAGCCCGATCTTCATCATCTACGCCTACGAGGGGAATACCAAAAACAGCCATAATTGCATCGCCGATAAATTTATCGAGCACGCCGCGCTCAGCTTCAATGCAGTCGACCATCAGAGTAAAGTACTCATTGAGTAGTTTGACCGTGCCTTGAGCTCCCAGTTTTTCGGTTAAAGAAGTAAACCCGCGAATATCCGAAAACAGTACGGTAGCAATCTCTGCTTTGCCGCCAAGAATATTCTCCTCATCACCCATAATGGTTTCAGCAAGCGAAGCGTCGACATATTTTGACATTGTCGACTTCATTCTTTTCTCAGAACTAATGTCTTCGAACATTAGCATCGATCCCATTTGCTTTTTGTTCTGGTTCTTCAATGGCAGCATGGTTAGATTGACAGAAAGTTTTCTTTTATTAAATTCAATCTCTGCGTCGATGAAAATATCAGCCTCTCCAGTTTCAGCCGCAACCTTCATCTTCTCATAAATCCAAGCGATGCCATCGGTGAAAAATTCCTCGGCCTTAATATCAACTACCTCAGATTCTTCAATGCCTAGAATTTTGAACCCAGCTGAATTACAGGTTTTGATTACACCATCGCTATCAAGGGTAATCACTCCATTGGACATACTATTAAGAATACTTTCGTTGTAGTTCTTCATGTTATGAACATCTTCGAAAAGCTGCGCATTTTCAAGACTAATAGAAACTTGAGCTGTAAAGGCTCTTAAGCGTGACTCGTCTTCACCGGTAAAAGGGCCACCACGCTTGTTCAAGACCTGTGTTACACCAATGACTTTATTATTTTTATTAATCACCGGCACACAGAGAATCGAGCGGGTGAAATAACCTGTCTTCTTATCAAACGCCGGATTGAATCTCAAGTCAGCATAAGCGTGCGGAATATTGATTGTTTGTCCCGACTGAAAAACCGCACCAGCAATACCGGCGGTGTTAGGAAGTTTGATTTGAAATGATTCTAAGCCTTTCCCCACTTCTGACCATAATTCATTGGTTTTCTCGTTGTTTAAAAACAAGGTCGAGCGATCGGCGTCAAGCATTCGCGTCGCCTCGCCCATGACTTTACCAAGCAATACACTGAGATCAATCTCTGATGTGACACTCGAAACAATATCTAAGAACTCGATCTCAGTTTTTCGAGAAGCCGTCATTCTCTCTATCGTTTGGCGACTTTGTAGTGCAATCGCGGCCTGAGTCGCCAGAGCTTCGAGTGTCTCAAGATCTTCTTGAGTGAATTCACCATCAACTTTGTTTAGTGCTTGAACAACACCAATAATCTCACCGTTGACGGTTCTAATTGGAGCGCAAAGAACACTGTCAGTTTTATACCCGGTTCTAACATCGGCTATTTTATCAAATTTTTCGTGAGCATAGGCATCAAGCGCGATGATGCCCTCACCAGTAGTAAAAACATGTCCCGCAATACCGCTAGTATTAAGAAGACGAATTTCTCTTTTATGAATTCCTTGAGCAACGCGTGTAAACAGCTCTCCCGTTTTTTCATCATTCAAAAATAATGAACCACGATCAGCACCTGTTTCTCGAGCGGTGATCTCAACTAACTTTGTCAAGACTTCTTCAAGGGTTGTAAGCCCCGCCACTTCTCTCGAAACCTTCAACAATGTTTGCGCTTTTTCAAGTTCTGTCTTTAGATCCAGAGGCGGCATTTCAGTACCTAACCTTGGTTGTTTGTCAAAGCTATCTTGTTCAAGCATCCTCGGCCTCGATCTGATCTCTCATTACTCGAATAGTATTTTTCAATTGGTTCTCTTCATCTCGTGCTTTCGTATTTAGCCCTTGAATTTCTTCCTCAAATTCAACTTTTTGCCCTTCAAGCTCGTCGCGTAGCTTTGCTATCGTGTCTTTCAATTGCTTGATCTCACCGTTGGCATCGGCAACCGCTTGTTGCACAAGGTTATCAGTTTGATTATTAACCACATCGATTTTATCACGAAGGGCGGCGGCCGTTTCTTTCAACTGGATGATTTCTCTGGCGGTTGCGGCGACAGTCTTTTGTACTCGCAGATCAGCCTCGGACTCAACTTTTTCAAGCCTTTCACGCATAGTAGAGATGGTTTCAATAAGCTGCCGTTGCTCTTTTTCAAGCGCGTACGACTTGGCGTCGTTTACCTGCTCTGTCTCTTCAAGGTTGTTCAGATCCATCGTCATTTCATTAAATGCCTGATTGTTTTCAGTTATTTAGAAGATTTATATTATCGCTAAAGTCGGTGATAGTTACTTTGACGTTATCCCATCGAAGGTCGTTACTCTGTGCTGCTGCGGCGCATTTTAACGTTGAGGGCCGACCCATATCAGCCGACTATTTTTTACTTCAGTGACTCACACGGTTGGCAAGAAATTTATAACTAAGCAGCGGATTTACTAACTTCCTTTGTACACGATTCTCGCAGTCAACGATAGAGTTTCGACGAGTTGTTGCGCCGTAAACTCGCGTGAATCGCGTAATTGAAAGGTGGCAGAATAGAATTAAAAGGCCGTTGAAAGAAATAATAACGTTCCGAGAATAGATTTTACTACGGCAATGTTCAGCTTACGCCTACTTTCTTCTGATGAAATAGACTCCAATCTATGTAATATTGCTTGCTGATATTCAGCGTACTTTAAAGGAGCAACTTTGATGGTTCGTCACA
Organism: Gammaproteobacteria bacterium; assembly: GCA_034110505.1. Taxonomy (GTDB): domain Bacteria; phylum Pseudomonadota; class Gammaproteobacteria; order Arenicellales; family Arenicellaceae; genus Arenicella. The sequence continues at coordinate 5,881 of JAWUZB010000127.1, read as the reverse complement.
TATTTATTCTGGCTATAGCGCTTACACTAATTTCCTGTTCGCAGCAAAATGATTCTCAGCAAGTAGATAATACGTCCCCACTAGAAATTCAGTCGTTTTCGGTGTTGTTTGGTGGAACTAAAGTCGGTGCCGCGAAGGTCGTTATTGAAGGTAAGGATTACACCGTTGATTTTGAAATTAACAACAATGGGCGTGGGGCGAAGAAGCAAGAATCGCTAACCTTAAACGACAGCGGAGTTCCGTTAGCGTGGACTATAAAGGGCGTAACCACTTTTGGAAATGAGATTGACGAAAACTTTTCGGTCAGTGACGGCATAGCGAGTTGGAGTGCGGCGGCTGGTGCAGGTTCGGCTGCGTTTTCGGATGACCTTGTTTATATTAATCAAGATGCCAGCCCTTACTCGACTTATGTCTACGCTAAGGCGCTTTTAAATGATGCGGATATGGCAATGCCGGCACTACCATCGGGGACTTTAAAATTGCGTAAATTAGACGTAATGTCGTTAGCCGGTATTAGCCAAACTGTCGAGGCGACTGTTTATGCTCTTTCTGGCATATCCCTGGACCCAGACTATCTTGCAATCGATGCACAGCAACGATTGATCGCTATCATGTCGCCACGGGGCACTATGATCCGCCAAGGTTTTGAAGCAGAGGATACACGTCTACGTGATCGCGCAGCGGCGCTCAATGCTGATCGGTTTGAAGACATAGCGTCGCGGGTCACGCATAAATACGACAAGCCGGTACGCATTCGTAATGTGCGTGTTTTCGACCCGCTATCGCTTAGTTTATCTGCGCCGAAGTCGGTGGTAGTCAGTGGCGATAAAATTATTGCTATTGATGACTTAGTCACACAAGGGGCGATTGATGAGGTAGCGATTGATGGTGCTGGGGGTTCTTTGATACCGGGCCTGTTCGAAATGCATGGCCATATGAGTGATAACGATGCGCTTCTCAACGTTATGGCGGGTGTCACATCGGTTCGCGACACAGGCAACGAGATTGATGTGCTTGATTCACTGATCGAAAAAATTGAGGCGAATAGATTAATAGGGCCGCGTATAACTAAAAGTGGTTTTATTGAAGGAAAAAGTGAATTCAGCAATGCCACTGGCGAGATGGCCGAGACGCAAGAACAAGCGGTTCAATTGGTGCGAGACTTTACTGAACGAGGTGAATATTTTCAGATAAAAATCTATAGCTCAGTGAAAGGCGAGTGGGTGCCAGCGATGGCGGCAGAAGCGCATAAACTGGGGCTAAGAGTAGCGGGGCATATACCGGCTTTTTCAAATGCAGATCAAATGATTGCCGCAGGCTATGACGAGATTACTCATATTAATCAAGTCATGCTTGGCTGGGTACTCGATCTCGATGAAGATACACGTACGCTCTATCGAATCACTGGGATGAAGCGATTTGTCGGCCTCGACCTCTCAAGTAGTAAAGTGCAAAAGACCTTAAACGCAATGGTAGATAATAATATTGTGGTTGACCCTACGCTGGTTATTCATGAATTGGGATTGACGGGTCGCAATGGTGAAACTCGGACTGGCGCACTGGACTATATCGAAAACATGCCAATCGGCGTGCAGCGAGATGCAAAATCAGCCTTACTAAACGTTGCCGATGCTAAAGAGGATGCCGATTATAGGCTTGCGTTTGATAAAATCATTGAGACCCTCACATTGATGCACCAAAAGGGTATTTTGATTGTGCCGGGAACGGATCTCGGTGGTGCATTTGAACTTCATCGAGAGATGGAACTGTTTCAGCAGCTCGGCATGTCAACCGCCGAGGTTCTTCGACGAGCATCTTATGATATGGCTAACTACCTTGGCCGTGGCGACGATCTTGGCAGTATCGAAGTCGGTAAACTGGCTGACTTTTTTCTAGTTCCGGGAAACCCAATTGAAGATCTAAAAGCGATTAAAACGATCTCGTTGGTATCACGTGGTGGCGACTTTTATTTTCCCACAGAAGTTTATCCAGAATTCGGAATTAAACCTTTTACCACAATGCCTGCGGTCACCGACTCGGTGGATAAAACATCTGATTGAACCTCTGGCGATGATGGCATTATGAGAAATAGTACTAAGTCATTAGCATCAGGTTCCGCTCAGGATGGTTGTTGCTATGCGGCTTAAATCTATCTGCCGCGACCACGGTTTCGATGCAGAACCGGCATTCAGGGGGGCAACGTGTTTTATCCTCTAGTTTGAATACCGCTAATGACTATACTCAGTGCTTACTATCACTAAGTTTTGGCTAGCCGAAAGAGACTTTATTGGAAAATAGCATAAAAGAGATGACGCCTCGGCTTGGTGTGTTGCTGTTATTAGGTTTGGCTGGCTTTGTAAGTTTTTCGATGCTGTATCTAACGTTACCCACTCGATTAACCTTATTACTTGCTGTTGTTCTTACTGGCGTTGCTTGTCTGGCGTTAGGGCATAGCGCACAACAGCTAGAAAGTTACATTGTTAAGGGAATTAAAAAGTGCGGCTTTGTGATCGCTGTGCTACTCGTCATTGGGTGCGTAATTGGGTCATGGGTCGCCGCGGGTATTATCCCAAGCATTGTCTACTATGGTCTTGAAATATTAACCCCAACCACATTTTTGCTTGGCGGCTTGGTCAGTTGTTCGTTGGTGTCTTATTTTACCGGTAGTTCCTATGCGTGCCTTGGAACCATCGGTGTAGCACTCATGGGTATTGGTCAAGGACTTGGCTTGCCACTGCCCTTGACGGCTGGAATGGTGTTATCGGGAGCCGTGTTTGGCGATAAAATGTCACCGTTTTCTGATACAACAAACTTGGCAGCCGCAAGCGCAGGCACGCCATTGTTCGCGCATATCCATTCAATGCTTTACTCAACAATCCCTGCTTGGTTGATAGCGGCGGCTCTATTCTTCTATTTTGGTAGTTCGGCAAGTGGTGCTGATGTTGATACCGAAAAGGTGATTGCCTTCAAGCAGGTAATACAGGCGCATTTCAACATTTCCCCTATATTATTGCTTGTTCCAATTCTCACAATTGTATTGGCGATTAGAAAAGTACCGCCCGTTATTGCCATGTCCTTTGGTGCGATTATAGGCACTGCATCGGCGTTTATTTTTCAACCTCAATTTGCCGCAAGCACCATTTTAATGAGCCTAATTGAGGGCCTGAATTATGACTTTGGCCATGTTGAGGTGAACCAATTATTTGCCGCTCGTGGCGGTTTGGCTAGCATGTTATTTGCAATTTCAATCGCCATCATGGCCTTAGTCTTGGGTGAGCTGTTGATGCGACTCGGCATGCTCACCGCGGTGATAAAGGGGGCGGAGAAGTTTATAACTAACGTAGCATCCTTAGTTATTGGCACAATCCTAAGCTGTATCACCACAGTGATGATCAGTGCCAGTGAGTACCTAGCCATCGTTATGCCAGGCGAAGCTCTGAAGCTGCTGTATAAAAAGCGTGGTGTATCACGCAAAGTGCTGTCGCGCAGTTTAGAAGATGGTGGCACAATATTCTCAACACTAGTGCCGTGGAGTTCGAATGCTATTTTTGTTGCCAGCACTTTAGGCGTTGCCACACTGGAGTACTTGCCGTACGCGTTTTTCTCTTTGCTCTGCCCGCTAATCTCAATACTCTATGCATTGATCGGTTTTGCTGTGTGGGATGATAGCGCTGACCCAGACTTAGATTTAGAATCGGCTTAACGACGATGACAAGAAAAATAAAACTTCTGCCTCAAAATGATCAAAGCTGTGGATGGATCAACAACCTTGAGCCACGACGCGCTTTTCCAATACTGGACCGTGACAATAAAGCCGATTGGACCATTATTGGCGGCGGCTATACTGGTTTAGCATTCGCCAGGCGGATGGCCGAGTTAAGGCCGCAAGCGAAAATTATCGTCATCGATGCCTGCGCAATTGGCGAAGGAGCCTCGGCCAGAAATTCTGGTTTTGCAATAGCAAACTCTAGTTCAGGCGGCGCTTTTGACCCCACAAAGCTAGAGCAGTTTAACCGCGTAAACAGAGTTAATTCGGCTGGTATTGAGTTACTGCGCAAGAACGTAGAAGCACATAACATCGAGTGCCAATGGCGCGACATTGGCAAACTTAACTGCGGCGCGGAACCATCCACCCACAAAGAAGCCGATCATTTAATCGACTGGTTGAATGCTTCCAATACAGAATATAAAGACTTCTCAGGCGCTGATTTAGCAAGTCGATTGGGTACCTCCTATTACACCCGCGGTATCTGGACTAAAGGAGACGTAATGCTGCAACCGGCCGCGCTGGTTCGCGGACTGAGTAGAAGTTTGCCAGAGAATGTCGATCTCTATGAACATTCGCCGATCACAGAAATATCGGAACGCGGTGGCAAGGTGCACCTGCAATCTTCTGCTGGTCGCATTGTCACTGACCAACTAATGATAGCCACTAACGCTTTCTTACACGTGACAACACCTAAGCCAAGCCACACGGTTCCACTAACACTAACAGCAAGCCTATCGCGCCCTTTAAGCGAGCTCGAACAAGCCGCCATTGGTAACCCTGACGATTGGGGTATCTTGTCGTTGCACGGCATGGGCGCAACGCTTCGGTACACCTATGACCGCCGTATTCTTATCAGAAATACGGCCGCCTATAAAGCTAATGCTCACCACAGTGATGACGAAATGCAACTTGCCGTTAAACAACACATTGAGTGCTTGAGGCAGCGGTTTCCCTCTTTGCCCGACCTTAGTTTTGAAAGTAGTTGGCAAGGTGTGCTGTGTATATCGCGCAATTCCAGCAGTCTATTTGGCAAGCTAAGCGAGCGGATAGTGGCAGCGGGCTGTTACAACGCCTCAGGCATTTCAAAAGGAAGTGCCTTTGGCCACGCTTTGGCCGAGTACGTTGAAGGCGGTGATAGTGATCTTATCAATGACATTGGTAAGTATCCTAAACCTACTTGGATGCCGCCACGGCCAGTATTGGATATCGCAATGAAATCGGTGGTATGGGGTAGAAAGTTGAATTTAGGATTGGATCAATAAGCTTAAGCTGAATAACTAAGTAATTCGGTCATAGGGTTAATAAGCCTAAGTAAAAGAGAGCCCTTTCACCCCGCCAGCCTTCGACATTTCAACTTTCACTAACTCCCCTGACTCATCGCATAAACATAATTCATTACGATTCTCTTGTTCGTCTTCTAGCCACGTTGACAACTGAATTTTAGGGTTTCTATTTTGCTCTGCTTCAGGGGCTTTTAATGCCGCAGGCCCCCAGCCCGAGTCGCTTTTAGCTCGATTAAATGCAGTAAGCGCTAAGTTGTAATATTTTTCAAATTCAACACGTTCTTCTAATTCTGGCAAATTTACCGCCTCAATTAGAAGAGCCAAATCTGCTGATGAAAGGCTTTCTCTTAATTTTTGTGCAAACGAGTATGTGTAGCTTGGTCGGTAACTCATTCTAATCGGTGAGTATTCGTTAATTGGTCGAGGCTCGGGTTTTACTCGCTCTTTATCCTCAACATAGGCGGCTGCCTTTTCTTCGTAGGCCTCTTGCGGGTTTGAGTCTATGACTCTAGCCAATCTGGCGCCCATAACATCATTCCATTCTTTCTTCGAAACTACAGCCGGACTAAGACCTTGCTCTTGCGCCATATCAGAAAGACAGTTTGCGTGGCAATGCTGAAAGAAATCTTTGACTCGTGGGTTCAAGGATAAATACGCTTCTATTTTTTCCATCCCAGCTTTACCAGAATAGCCAGCCCCAAACGGCGGCTTTGCCTCTACGTAATGGCGTAGAGAGCGAAACGATTCGCCATTTTCATCTTTTAATTTCTTCCATCCTTCAACACGACAAAAACGTCCTAGGGCATCAGCAAATTCTTCTATTTTGCCT
>JAWUZB010000126.1:0-7475 GCA_034110505.1 Gammaproteobacteria bacterium | reverse complement strand
TACTTTGGACCTGCGAAGTACCAAATTATCAGGCCAATAAGTGGCAACAATAACACCACTAAAACCCAAAGAATTTTGGCACCAGTGCCGGCGCGGGATTTCAATATGGTCAAAATTGCCCAAATAGCAATCACCAGATGTAATGGTCCTAAAATACTTTCAATCATTTTCTTGACTCCTAAAGCAATTAATTGAGACAGTCCATCGAGAAAACTTTCTCGCTCTCTATCGCTACGTAAATAGTTATTCTCAGCCGCTAAAATTTCACCAGAGATAGGCAAAAACAATAGCCGGATAACTCATAAATTTACAGTAGCAAAGCCATGTCACGTCTACACTTTTCTATCAAATTAACTCGCAGTGATTGTTTCGAGGGTTAAGGTGGTTGCCTTGCCTTTTCGTTCGTCGCGAATTTTTATCGGTGATAATGGATACTCTTTCGATAGCCAAAATATCGTCCTTCGTCTTTCCGTGTCTGTACGGTCTATCGTGATCTTGATTGTTGCGAGCATGCCGAATGTCGATTGAATGTCTTGGTATTCTATGCTGACAATATTGAATTCGCGAGATCGATGCTCGCCAGCATCTAGAACTTTAAATGGTTTGGCTATTGCCCCAACACCCTGTGATAGAGCCGCCGCGATATAGAAGTTGCAATTGTCTAATAGGTATTCAGACGGAAACTCTTGTTTAGAGTCGTCTTGGTAAACAATCGACTTATGCCGCCAGTCATACTCAACCGATTTTTTATAACTATTCTTACCAGTGCGCTCAGCACTGTAAGAAATAGGTTTAATGGACCCGTCAGCTAAAAGTCTGAACTCACATTCATCTTGCAACTTACCCTTTACAAACAATGACACCATGCGGCTTGCAACGGTATGAGTTTGCACCTTGAAATGGTCGTCATTCCTTTCAATTCGGGTCTTAAGTTTACCGACCTTAAAACCTCTTGCTTTGACCTTATAGCTTACTTCAAACACCTCCGGCTTACTCCCCACACTAGCCGTATCTAGGGAAGTCTGCTCTGAGCAAAGCCCGAGCTTATAAACGCTAAGACCAATAAGAACTAGTAGGGTTTTGCTATGTAATCGTTGCACAGTCGTTTTCTCCAACGTTACCGCTTTAACCAGCGGCGATTTGCCGCGAAAAAAACAGAGCTTATATCAAGGGTTTTAAAACTAGTGTTTGTTAACACTCTTGCGCAAGTGTAAAGCAGTTACCTTAACGCAAGCTTAAAATCAGCAAGTGGATATAATTACGCATAAGTTTTATCGACTAATCGCGGCATAGTGACAATCACCTTTCCAATAAAAAGGGCTAATTGATACTCACAGCGAGAACATCACAAGGTGAATCCTTAAGCATGTTGTTAGCGGTCGCACCTCCGAGCAAGAGTGCAAGCCCGCTCCTTCCCCAGCTACCAACAATGATTAGGTCAGCTGAAAGGGCTTTTGCTTCAGTTTGAATCGCGTCTCTGATATCAGCGGCCTCGACAACCAATGTGGTTACCGACGGGTTAATCATGCTCGCGGCTAAATTGGTCAAGCTTTGCTCTACCGATTTTATAACCTTGGCATGTTCATCAACCGCATTAGTTTGTTCACCGCTGTCAACAGCCACCGGGACTATTCCCCCAATGCCGGCCGTCATCAGTGGTGACATTGGTTCGATAACGTGAACCAGCTTAATTTTTGAACCAAATAGTTCCGACAGTTGCATCGCGCGACTGCACAATTTTTCATCCATTTCGTCATTTTCTACAGCGACGATTATTTTGTCATATGTCATAGCATTGCACCCCTTTCTAATAAAAAAAGTTATCGGCGCGTATTATTTCCTCATATTTATGTATCAATTAGTAGACATTAGCCTATCATGAATACTCGACTCTTGGCGAAGAGACTCGAATAACATTCTCAATTCTAGCGACGTTTAAGCTTATTGTCGGTGTGCCATCCGATACCTAATATCGCTCGATAGACGACTAAAAAGATAGCCGTCCAGTTCATACAACTTGCTATGAACAATTTAATTCTCTTCTCTAACGCTAGTCATTTCGGTCTCCGAGAGATCAATCTAGTCGAGCTTATCGAGCTACTACAATCGAGCTACTACAAGGGTTCTCATTTTTTTGCTTACTCTATCGTAGAACCTTTGCTGGCGGCCTATTCTATTTAATTATTTAAGTGCCTATGCACAAAAGGAGCGTTCGAATCAGCAATCTAAACACACCCAACACCGAGTCACCGAAAACCAACGAGAGGCAGAAAATGCATAATTCATTCGATACTCTGAGCGAACTTAAACTCAATGGCGAGTCATACCACTATCATTCTATTCAGAGACTAAGTGATTGGTTTGATATATCTACCCTACCCTTCGCACAAAAAATACTGCTTGAAAACCTACTTAGGCATGAAGATGGTGAAGATATATGCAAATCCGACATTGAATTAGTTGCAACTTGGAATCCGCAAGATGAGCCTGCTAACGAAATATCGTTTACCCCCTCTCGTGTTCTTTTGCAAGATTTTACCGGTGTACCCTCGGTGGTTGATTTAGCCGCTATGCGCGACGCTATTAGTGATCTTGGTGGTGACCCAAGCCAAATTAATCCCCTCTCTCCAGTTGACTTAGTAATCGACCATTCAGTTCAAGTTGATCGCTTCGCGTCGAAGGATGCATTGGAATTCAACTCACAGCGAGAATTTGAACGAAACAAAGAGCGCTACGAATTTCTTAAATGGGGCCAAAGCGCGTTTCAGAATTTTTCCGTCGTTCCACCTGCAACCGGAATCGTTCACCAAGTCAATTTAGAGTATCTAGCCAAAGTTGTCTCGGCTAAGGAAGTTGCTGGCAAACATTTCATCTACCCCGACACATTAGTTGGTACCGACTCTCACACGACCATGATTAACGGTCTAGGCGTTCTTGGTTGGGGCGTTGGCGGCATCGAAGCCGAAGCCGCTATGCTGGGACAGCCTATTTCAATGCTAGTGCCTCAGACCGTCGGTTTTAGATTAACCGGTAGGCTTACAGAAGCGACCACAGCCACTGACTTGGTACTGACGGTTGTCAAAATGCTAAGAGACTACGGGGTGGTCGGTAAATTTGTAGAATTTTTCGGTGACGGCTTAGACTATCTTCCAGTAGCCGACAGGGCGACCATTGCTAATATGGCGCCAGAGTACGGTGCCACCTGCGGACTATTCCCGATAGATGATGAGACGCTTAGTTATCTTCGCCTTTCAGGAAGAAGCGACGATCACATAAGCCTAGTTGAGCATTACGCCAAAGCTCAAGGTTTCTTTCGACAAACAGGTCAAGCAGAAGCTATTTACTCGGGAATGCTAGAGCTTGATATGACGGAAGTGGTGCCTAGCTTGGCTGGCCCCAAGCGTCCACAAGATAAGATTGCATTAACCGATGCAAAAAAAGAGTTCATTGCCGTTCGAAATCAAATGAATGAAAGCCGAGACTTAGAAGAAAGCGTTGACCGTTTCGCCAACGAGGGTGGCGGTTTGGCGGTGGGTAGTGAACGGCTAGAATTTTCTCAAAAAGTTACCGTTAAGACCACTGACGCAGAGTTCGAGCTGGGCGACGGGGCGGTAGTCATTGCGGCAATTACGTCATGCACTAACACCTCAAATCCAGCGGTTATGCTCTGTGCAGGATTACTCGCACGCAATGCGGTTGCGCTTGGCTTAAAGGTTAAGCCATGGGTTAAAACATCAATGGCGCCAGGTTCAAAAGTGGTAACTAACTACCTCGAAAATGCCCAAGTGCTCGGTGATTTAGAGGCCTTAGGTTTTCACGTCGTAGGCTATGGGTGCACGACTTGCATAGGTAACTCCGGTCCATTAGCAGACGAAATTCAACAAGCTGTTAGCGATCATGATTTAGTGGTGGCATCGGTTCTATCCGGTAATCGTAATTTTGAAGGGCGAATCCATCCAAGTGTGAAAACTAATTACTTGGCCTCCCCGCCTCTTGTGGTGGCTTATGCCCTCGCGGGTCGAATGGACATCGATTTATACAATCAGCCACTGGGAGTAGATCAACACGGCAAAGAGGTTTACCTGAAAGATTTGTGGCCTAGCAGCAAAGAAATCCAAGAATGTATTAAAGAACATATTACGGCCGATATATTCATTCAAAACTACGCCAACCTGCTCGAGGGTAGCGAGCAATGGAAAGCCATTCCGACCAGCGAAAGTGACCGCTACCCATGGGATGAAGATTCAACTTATATCAAAAATCCGCCCTACTTTACAGGCATGTCTATGGAAGCCTCCGCGACCGCAGATATTAAAGACGCTAGGTGCTTAGTCAAGGTAGGGGATTCTGTGACCACTGACCATATCTCACCAGCTGGCGCTATTTCTAAAGACAGTCCAGCAGGTCAGTACTTACAACAGCAAGGTGTAAAGGTAGCTAGCTTTAATTCGTACGGTTCACGCCGAGGCAATCACCAAGTAATGGTGCGAGGCACTTTTGCTAACGTGCGTTTGCGTAATCAACTGGCACCTGAAACAGAAGGAGGCTGGACGCTGCACATGCCGACAAAAACCGTTATGTCGATTTACCAGGCGTCGATGCAATATCAGCAAGATAATACTTCATTGCTTGTATTGGGCGGCAAGCAATACGGCACCGGCTCGTCGCGCGATTGGGCCGCAAAAGGCACGCTACTGCTTGGCATCAAAGCCGTTCTGGCTGAAAGTTTCGAGCGCATACATCGTTCCAATTTGATCGGCATGGGCGTGGTTCCTCTAACCTTTATGAATAATGATACGGCTGAATTGCTTGGCATTACAGGGCATGAATCGTTCAGTATCTCTGGACTGAAAAACATCGACCCCAGCAATGCGGGCAAACTAGAAGTGACCGTTGTGGCATCTTCTAATGAGGGCCAAGCGGTAAGCTTTAGGGCTCTCGCTCGACTCGACACACCGAAAGAGATTGAGTACTTCAAGCATGGTGGGATTTTGCAATACGTTCTTAGGAAAATGATCGCAAGCAAGCAAAACATAAACCAGCAAGTGCAATAGAATTAGAGTGTAAAATGGCTATGCCAAGAAAAACACGCAAAAATATAAGAGATAGTCGCGTTAAAGCTAGTCAGTGGATTTGGCGGCAATATTGATCTTGCTCCGCAAGCTAAATAAGCCTGTTGAGCTAAAAAAACGTTAATAATTAGATTGACTCAACTGGCTATGGGGAGTAATTTTCGGCTGTTGAAGCTGATTTATTGTCGCCTATTTTGATGGCTAAAAAACTAGCTTCAAGAGTCTCATAATACTCTTGTTATACCCTAGTTAAATCACGGTTTTCAGCATGCTAACAACTAAATTTTTATCGCTCGCAGCTATCGCACTAACGCTTCTAGCACTGGTTTTGCAGCGTGTGTTTTTTAGTAAACGATATTCTAATTTGTTGGGCCTTTTTGCGGTCATCGCATTTGGTCTTGGATTTATTCTGTTCGATCAAGTTATAGCGCCTCAGCTAAGCACTCTAGATCACCTTAGTTGGGTGAACCTTGATCATTTGAAAAAGATAAATGGCGCCTTATTTTGGCTCAGTGTTGCTTATTTCTGTAACGCCTTAATCAAACACTTTGTCTACCCCCGAAGGCTCACATGGGAAGGTGATTCAAAAGTTCCGCTGCTGATGCAGTATTTAGTCACCGTGCTTATCTATTTAGTCGCGACGGTCTTTATTGTTGGCCTGATTTATAAGCAATCAATCACCGGATTAATAACCGCGTCCGGTGCGGTTCTGTTAGTAATCGCCTACTCGGCTCGCGCCTTAATTGATGAAGTGTTTGCTGGCATCGCTATTAATATTAATGCCCCGTTTGAGAAGGGAGACCTCATACAGCTGAACGACGAATGGGGCTATGTAAAAGATATTGACTGGCGCAGCATTACTTATCTGGATATGGACAATAACAATGTTGTGGTTCCAAATACTAAATTGGCCGCGAGTAAAATACGTAACCTCGATCGACCGCGTTCACTAACAAGGCGCATTTTATATATTCGTGTTGAGTACAATGTGCCGCCTAAAGTGGTAATCGAGCAATGTGAAGCGGCTATGAAGGAATGCCCTCATATTGTTCCGCATCCATGGCAGTTCACCAGCTATTTAGAAGCCGACGAAAAGGGCCTTCGCTATCGTCTGCATTTCTATGTGCGTCACTTTGACGATTGGTGGTTGGCCAGTGACGAGCTGATCAATGCCGTTTGGTACCGCTTTGCAAGACAAGGCATTCGCTTCGCACAACAGCGTAAGCTTAACTATAGCAGCGCTGTTGACGCCGAAAAAAGCTTGCCCGACTCCGCTTTTGACGAGACTAATTGGCGCACTCTGGTCGAACGCTTTAACCAAGTGCCAATGTTCGAAGGCATGACAACAAAAGATATGGAAGAACTAGCTCGTTCCGCTGAACTGCATATTATTGGCCCTCCGGAGAGAATCGTTCGAGCCGGTTCAACACGCTCATCGATGTTCTTAATTGCCTCTGGCTCAGCGGATGTTTACGAGGTTGACGAAACTGGCATTGAAACCTTAATGGCAACCGTCGGTGAATCTGAAACATTAGGCCTTATGGCGCTGTTAACCGGTAGCCCTCAAAAGACCACGATTCGGGCCAAAGAAGAATGTGCCGTTTGGGAAATAGGCAGTGACTCTTTGCATGCGCTATTTGATCGAAAGCCAGAAATCATGGAGGCTATTGCCGCAAGCGTAGCGCGTTGGCAGGCTGAAGAAGAAGACGCCATCAATGAAATTGAGATGAACCGCCAGCAAGAGAAGTTGTTTATACAACAACGTACTAGCCGTTTAAGTAATCGAATCGCCAGCTTCTTTAAGCGCGAAGTAAAGCAAGGCGACGGTGGTGAGGAATACACCAACTACTGAGTCTTGTGGCCTGATTGCTCTCGATACGGGTCGCTGACGCTCTGCATCAGACTCAGCGTTGTAGAGGCACTCCAAACGAGCTAGCGTTTAGACTCGGCTTTCGGCCTGCAGCGACCGCTAAAAGTAAGCTCAAGAGCAAGGTTTTGTGCAGATAAAGCCGCCGAATCACTGGCAAATATGCAGTACCACGAACGCCAAGATAATCAGCGTGAAAAATTAGTTAAGAAGGCTTGACGAAGCGTCGATACAAGTGTATTTTTCGCATCCTCATTGTTACAGTGAGATATTAACGTAATGGCTATGTAGCTCAGTTGGTTAGAGCACGGCATTCATAATGCCGGGGTCGGTGGTTCAAGTCCACCCATAGCCACCATCGTTTTTTGAAGTAAAATCAGCCACTTAGGGCTGATTTTTTTTGGCCTACATTCCTCTCGAAAAATGCTTGTGACCACTTTGCGACCAACTCAAAAAGCGTCTAAATAAATTCGATAAAAACGCATTAAACGATGAGAACTCTAGCTTGAGCTTCTTCTCACACCTCTAGTGTAAAA
>JAWUZB010000125.1:0-9019 GCA_034110505.1 Gammaproteobacteria bacterium | reverse complement strand
GCCTCGCCTAAGGGAATTTAGGCATGAATACGGAGAAATGGCTGAGTGGTTGAAGGCGCACGCCTGGAAAGTGTGTATACGTTTATAGCGTATCGAGGGTTCGAATCCCTCTTTCTCCGCCATTTTCATATTCGGCGCATGAGCAATCCTAAACGATTCAAGCTATCACAATACTCGGTCTTAGGTAGCTTACTCGATTAGTGACTAATAGAGACTGTCTACAGACAATTGTCTTGACACAAAAGCCAACCGTGGTCTGCTAGCCTTGTCGATATGAAAATCATCTTAAAATTATTTTTGTCCGCCGCAGTGGCGTTATCTCTAGCGGCTTGCGCAACCCGAGCTCCGATGCCAACCGTAGAGTCCGTCGATCTGAATAAATTTATGGGTGATTGGTACGTTATTGCCAATATTCCCACGTTTATCGAACGCCAAGCCTTCAATGCAGTTGAACGCTATGAGCTCGATAGTGATGGCAACATTCCGACAACGTTTACTTTTAATAAGGGCAGCTTTGATGGACCGTTGAAGACCTATCGCCCAAAAGGCTTCATTACCGACAAAAGCAACAACTCACTGTGGGGCATGCAGTTTATTTGGCCGATAAAAGCAGACTACCGAATTGTCTATTTGAGTGATGATTACCAACAGGTGATTATTGGGCGCAAGGCTCGTGATTACGTTTGGCTATTGGCGCGAACCCCACAAATAAGTGATACCGACTACCAAGCTCTTCTGCAAAAAACTGAACGCTTAGGTTATGACCTAACTCTGCTACGAAAAGTGCCTCAGCAAAGCTTAAGCGATCGCTGATAGACTCATTAGGCTGAGCTGCATACCTAGACAATCTTTGCTCGGCTTAGGCGCACCAAGGTCGATATGTTTATTAATAAACAGTTAGCCCCGACGTAAAACACAGACAATAAAAATCCCCCGCCATCTAATGATGACGAGGGACTATTATAATGGTGCGCAAGGCAGGATTCGAACCTGCGACCCCCTGGTTCGTAGCCAGGTACTCTATCCAGCTGAGCTACATGCGCGTATCTCATAAAACAATCTAATCTGGCCAGTTTCCAACTAAATTGGTAAAAGCGTTTTTAGCCGCAGTAGCTGCAATTAAATTGAGCTGGCTACGTGTGTCTTTTCAGGTGGCGAGAGGTTAATCCAAAGTACTGAATTAAGCAACGCCTTTTTAAACTTAATTGACCGCAGCTCAGCTTGCCTCAAACTCAGTCGAATAAATTTAGTAATCACTAGTCGCCATTTAATAAACCTCGCCCATCTTGGGCGAAGTTACTAAATGGCGGAGAAGGAGGGATTCGAACCCTCGATAGAGCTATAAACCCTATACTCCCTTAGCAGGGGAGCGCCTTCAGCCACTCGGCCACTTCTCCGTTTTCTTAAAACACCCCTAACAAATATAACATTTGTCAGGGGCGTAACTTTACTACTTGTTGCCTGCCGAATCCTCGTCACTGAAATAATCAGCGCCTCTGGAATCATGATCACTACTGTAATCATCGGCTTTTTCGCTTTGGTCTACTTCTTCACCGCCGCCACGCTCTTCGCGCTTAATTCTTTGATAAATCTCTTCACGATGGACAGGTACGTCACGTGGCGCGTTAATGCCAATACGAACCTGGTTACCCTTGATGCCAAGCACAGTTACTTGTACATCATCACCGATATTGAGAGTTTCGTTAATACGTCGAGTCAAAATTAACATTACGATCTCCAATAATTTGCTATCCAATTTTTACAATTTCATAAGCTATTCAAAGTAATAGAGCGTGTCTCCTAAAACCAACTCTATTCAATAAGCTACTCAGGACAGGTGCGCCATTATAGGGAAAAAAAAAATGATTTCTAGCCCTTAATACAGTTTTTCGCACACTGTTTTTGCAAGAACACTTGTTATTGGCTCTGAACAGCATAAATTCAATGAACATGTATAAATTTTATACTATTTGGAATCTACTCAGTGTGTAAAGACTAGGTCGTTTCTAACTCAAATGCATCGTGCAAGGTTTGTACCGCCTTCTCTAGCAGCGCCTCATCAATGATCACAGAGACCTTAATTTCAGAGGTCGATATCATCTGAATATTGATATTGTTATCAGCCAACGTTTTAAACATTTTATTCGCCACACCGGTATGTGAGCGCATGCCGACGCCAACGATTGAAACCTTAGCAATTTGGTCGTCGCCTTTAACATCTCTCGCACCAAGCTCGACTACCAGCTTATTTAAAATTTCCATACACGGCTCATAATCAGCTCTCGGTACGGTAAACGTTAGATCAGTAAGCCCTTTGGCGCTAGCATTCTGAATAATAACGTCGACGTTAATGTGTGCATCAGAAATTGGACCCAGTACTTGATGCGCTATCCCAGGATGATCGGGAATACCGCGTATGGTAAGTTTAGCCTCATCGCGTTGAAATGCGATACCTGAAATCAATGGCGCTTCCATTGAACGGCCCTCTTCTCGGTAAGTGATAAGTGTGCCAGGACCCTCTATAAATGAAGACAGCACTCTTAGTGGAACTTTATATTTACCGGCAAACTCGACTGATCGCGTTTGCAAAACTTTGGCGCCAAGGCTTGCTAGCTCGAGCATTTCTTCAGCGGTGATGGTTTCTAAGCGACGAGCGTTAGGAACAACTCTAGGGTCGGTAGTGTAGATGCCGTCAACATCGGTATAGATACGGCACTCATCGGCCTCAGTCGCTACGGCTATCGCGACAGCTGTAGTGTCTGACCCGCCACGGCCTAGCGTAGTGATGTTACCACTGCGGTCAACGCCTTGAAAACCAGCAACAACGACAATACGCCCCTTGTCTAAATCTGACTTAATCTTGGCGCCATCAATATCTAAAATTCTTGCACGAGAATGAATATTATCAGTCTTGATCGAGACTTGAGCGCCAGTATAAGAGCGTGCGTCATTGCCTCGTTTTTGCAGTGCCATAGACAACAGGGCGATGGTTACCTGTTCTCCAGTAGATAGTAATACATCCATTTCGCGAGGTGATGGCTCATCGGTAATATCACTAGCCAAGCTGAGCAAACGATTAGTCTCGCCACTCATTGCCGAGACTACCACCACAAGCTGCTCACCTGACTGATGTTTTTTGATTAAATGGTCAGCGACAGCGTTGATTCTCTCGACTGAGCCAACCGACGTGCCACCAAATTTTTCTACGATTAACGTCATTATTGTTTGGGCTTACCCGAGATTAACTTGTTAAGGATCGAGCGGGATTAAACAGGGTTTCACAGTCAGTGTAAATCCCTGCCGGCAGGTTTATCTCGATATTGACTATAATGTCATTAAAAAAGAGGTCTAGAGCCTTTACAGAATAGCCAGACACTCATCGCTATGTCGACTTTTACTAGGCACCGAGCACTTAGGCTATTGGCCCTGAGATTCTAGCCAAGGAGCAACGGCATCTAAACATGCCTGTAAATTAGCCACATCAGGAATGCCCCCTTCGGCCATGTCTGGCCGACCACCGCCTCGACCGTCAGCCAAGGCAGTAACGTGTTGAATGATTTTCCCAGCCGGATAGCGCTTTGCGATTGCCTTTGCCACACCAGCAAGGATCTTCACCTTGCCGTCAACCTCTGCACCAAGAACGATGATCCCATTGGCGTGCTGATCTTTAAATTTATCAATCGTCTCACGTAGAATATCTTTATCCGCGCCGTCAATTACCGCGGTCAAAACGCAAACATCGCCAATTTCCTCGACTTGAGAATTTAGATCCTGACCACCCGCACCACTTGCGATCATTTGTTGTAACTTTTTCTTATCTAACTCAAGCGTTTTAATATTCACTTGCAGCTGTTCAATTCTTTTACCCAAACTGGCGGGGTCGGTTTTCAAGATCGACGACGCAGCACTTAATAAGGCCTGTTGTTGGTTTGCCCACTCAACAGCCCCGCGCCGAGTAACGGCCTCGATACGACGAACACCTGCCGCTACACCGGACTCGGAAACGATCTTAAATAAGCCAATCTCTGAAGTATTGGAAACATGAGTACCCCCGCACAACTCAAATGAGAAATCACTGATTGAAATTGTTCTAACCTCAGCGCCATATTTTTCGCCAAACAAGGCTTCCGCACCAGCCGCCTTGGCATCATCAATTAGCATAACTTTGGCTGCTACAGAGTGCTGTGCGAAGACCTCTGAATTGACTAAGGCCTCGACCTCGGCTAATTGTTCAAGGCTGATAGGCGAATCATGCGAAAAGTCAAACCGTAACCGTTGAGGGCTAACCATCGAGCCCTTTTGCTGAACATGACTTCCGAGCACTATTTTAAGTGCCGAATGCAGCAAATGCGTAGCCGAATGATTTGCTGCATTAGCATAGCGAGCCTCAGGGTCGACCTCGACTATTAACTTGTCGCCAACACTAACAACTCCCGACTCAACCTCGCCTATGTGCATAAAGGCTCCGTTAGGTAATTTACGGCAATCGCTCACGGCTATGCGTAAATCCGCTAAGCACAAGACGCCTTGGTCGCCAACTTGACCGCCACCCTCAGCGTAAAACGATGTCGAATCCAAAACCACAATCAATTTATCACCAGCCTTCGCACTAACCACCGCGTCACCATCAACTTGAATAGCTAATACTTGACCTTCGCCCTTGAGGTGATTGTAACCAGTGAATTGGGTGGCTACCTCTACCTTAATTGAGATCTCATCTTGAACTGAAAATTTATTGTTCGCACGCGCCCTTTGGCGTTGCTCCTGCATAAGTGATTCAAAACCATCTTGGTCGATTACTAGACCTCGCTCACGTGCCACATCGGCAGTAAGGTCAGCTGGGAAACCATAAGTGTCATAGAGTAAGAAGACCAAATCGCCAGGTACAGTTCGATCTGTTAGCTCGGCCGTCTTTGCATCAAAAATCTTCAAACCTTGATCGAGCGTCTCAGCAAAGCGCCTTTCTTCTTTTTCGAGCGCTGCTTCAACAACGCTTTGCTGTTCGCGTAGCTCTGGGTAGGCATCACCCATCTCATCGACTAAGGCAGCAACCAGTTTATAGAAAAACGGCGTCTGCCCACCAAGTTGGTAACCGTGGCGAATGGCTCTTCGAATGATTCGCCGAAGCACATACCCTCTTCCGTCGCTTGATGGAATAACGCCATCAGAAATCATAAACGAGCAAGAACGAATATGATCTGCGATAACACGAACCGAATGATGCTTACGATCGGTAACTCCGAGAACCTCGCAAATGCGAGTAATTAGATTATCAAATAAGTCGATTTCATAGTTATTATTAACATGCTGCATAACCGCGGCTATGCGCTCTAGTCCCATGCCAGTATCGACGGATGGCTTAGGCAATGGTAAAAGTTCACCGCTAGCATTGCGATTAAATTGCATGAACACTAAGTTCCAAATTTCAATATAGCGATCACCGTCTTCGTCTGCTGTTCCTGGAGGGCCACCCCAGTATTGATCTCCGTGATCATAGAAAATCTCACTACAGGGGCCGCATGGGCCGACATCGCCCATTGACCAGAAATTATCCTTCTCGCCAATACGCGAAAACCGCTCTTCGCTAACTCCCATCTCCTTTAGCCAAATTTGCTCAGCTTCAGGGTCTTTATCGTAAACAGTAACCCACAGTTTTTCTTCCGGGAGACCAAGTTCTTGGGTTAGGAATTCCCAGGCAAATTTTATTGCATCGCGCTTGAAGTAGTCTCCAAAGCTAAAGTTACCCAACATTTCGAAAAAGGTATGATGCCGAGCCGTATACCCAACGTTCTCTAAATCATTGTGCTTACCGCCGGCTCGTACGCACCGTTGAGAGCTTACCGCACGAGTGTAGTCGGTGATTTCTTGACCTAAAAAAACGTCTTTAAAGGGAACCATGCCCGCATTAGTAAATAACAATGTTGGATCGTTATTAGGCACTAAAGAACTACTGGCCAGTTGCCTATGCTCTTTTTCTTCAAAAAAACTCAGGAAACGCTGTCTTAATTCGGCTGTTTTCATAACACAATCAAAGTCTTATGCCGCAAACACTATTTATGTTGGCGAACAATATTAGTTATAATACGGGGGCGGCAAGGCTAGAATTCTTCTAATTTGACAATAGATCAAACGTTGACCCGAGTTACAAGGGCGTGCACCGATGGCAAACTAAAAGTTCATCAAACTCTATTCTGAGCAATGCTATGTGAAGATGCTTAATATTGAAGCCATTACTCCGCATAAACCTTGCCCGCTTAATTTACTTATTATAGAAGACCTCAGCATAACTCAGGGACGAAATAAATATAGCTTGGAATGTATCCAATTGAGGCGGAAAACGCGGCTAATAGCTAGCTATTGGTAAGTTTTTCAACAAAAAGTGGAGGCATTACAGGCATTTTTATTCGTTCGTCGAGTTATGCTGAGGTGCTCTATAGTTGATTATAGTCGCTAATTGGCGTATCACCATACTTTTCGTATCGAGAGACCGAACAAGCTTATCGACGTCAGAACCATCTATGTCACACAACAACAATAGATCTTCGACAGTACTCCGGCCGTTTTCACGGCAATACTCTGTTAGATCGCTTTAGGGAATACCCAGCTACCGACGAGGATTTGAGTATGGGTCGATACATTCTAATCACATAGTTCCAGCAATCCGAGATCGGTAAGTAATTCGTTTAGTCCCGTCTCCACCAAAACTAGTAGTGACAGACCCGTCATTGTTGGCCATCGCTGTGAGATTGTTGATTCTGTATATATCACCTGAATTTTTTTCGAAAAAAAACATCCTTATTATAGACGCAAATCGACCAAAAGCCGTCTATCGGTAAGTCTTTCGTGGTCAGGGAATACGCCCCAAAAGGCAACGTTGGCTGAATATTTTATAGCTTGCTTCAGAATCGGGTAAGACCCGCCAGCCATGGGCTGTCGCTAGCAAATGCCGAACCTGATCAACGTTATCCTTTTTGCAATAATAGGCATTCGCGTCGGGCAACGCATCGGCAAGTGATAATAATGCCTTGGTAATTTTAGCCAAACTCTGTAGATCAAAGCGAACCGTGGAATACGACCGCGTGCTAATACTAGAAAGTTTCAGGCTATCTTGTAATCTGTGTGCTCGTTTTACATCTTCAAGGTCAGAGGTATCAATTAAGGTGCGCTCTAGAAGTACATAGGACGTGTCGAACTCGGCAACGCTAAGAGTATGCATACCCGTTGTGATAGGCCCGAATAGTGAAATGTTCTTAGTTGATCACCTGCACCGAGAGATAGTGCCCGTCAGCTTCCGACAAACTGAACGATACTCCGTTACTAACTTCTCGGTTAATCGATGGCTCCGGTTAGCATTTTTTAAACCTTGAAGACTCTGCCGAAACTAGACTTTAAAAAATCACGTCAAAACATCGACTACATTGAGACTCGATATATGCCTCTTTAAGACGCTTCGCTGTTTTACCTTGATCCAGTGCAACTTGATCTGATATCTAACAAAGCCGGAGTAGTACTGTGATTCATGAACTCCAACCTTCGGCAATACCGTGGGCTATTCTTCGCTAGTGGTGGGCGCCAGTGTCTCAGTAGGGAGTTTAAAACCATCTCGAGCCATATAATAAGTTTCCATGTCACTTCCGTCTGCCATTCGTTCTGTGAAATAATTGGCGCGGGTGAGTATCGGTGCAACATCGTTTAGCAACTGCATTTGAAGTAGTGTTTTTTGCGAGTAGCTTAAGCTTTTAGGCAAACGAAAACTGACTTTACAAAGCTCATTACTGCAAATAACATTGCGATTTTTGGCGATTGATATAGCCGGCACTGAGACGAATAAGTTTTCAATGATTGCTGTTGCGCTGGAAACCCAGGGATCATCACTGTTATTGTTACTCATGCTAGATTCCAGAATAGCCTGACGTTCCGGCTTAGTGTAGTCGTATCTTACAACCGGTGGATCCTCGTCACTTGCTTCGTCGGTGCGATTGCCCAGTTTATCAAGAGCCAATGCGAACTCATCCTGACGCGCATTGATTGAATCAATTTTATTAGAAATATTCTCGATGCTTATAATCAATTGGTTAAACCTAGGATCGTCTACCGTCTGCTGCACCGCAACACTGGCAGCCACATTATTGTTGCCAGACGTAGCCTCTTGTGAAGATTTATCGCCGTTAGAGAACCACCACGAACTTATAAAATAGAGTGTCGAGAACGACAGTACTGCGGCAAGGCTAACAATAACTCGCTTCACGGTTTTTTGATTTTTATCCAAGTTTTTTTCACCCTGCCAGACAGCAGATCAAGTTTTAAAGAAAGCGCGAGTTACCTAGCGTTGAACCGCAGTAACGATTACTGCGGCTCATGCAAATACGGAAATTCGATTATTTACAATTGAGACTATCGACCGTCCCTGGTCGAATTTTTCAAGGTCTAGCTATTCGCCGTCAAGCAACGAATCGGTCTACCAAAATTTTGTCTCTGATGATTATTCTGGCTCTAGCGCATCATTGTGGTTGAAGCTAAGGGCGTTAATGCCAGCACCAGGTGGCAATGCACAAACGACTACAACACCATACTCTTGAATAGCGGAATAACCGGAGTCAGAACCAGAAACTACGTTATTCAGTATTATCTGCACTCTTTCGCTACCGGTGCCTTTGCTTGTGTCTCTTTTCATGACATTCTTCACATTGTCACCACTTTGGTCAAATCGAGAGGCTGTGCAGCTAACACGGTTAAACTCATCTCTATCCCGATAATCGATCATCACGCGAATGTCAGATCCCTCTGTACCAGTCTTATCATCGGTTATCGTTATTGGACAAACTACAAAGAAAAATTTGTTTGATCCGATCGCTTGGTCATTACGTACGCCACGCGGCGTCCAATCAGTGCCTAAATTTATTGATTGGCCAAGATTGGCACCCTGGCATACGCTGCCGTGCATCGAAATCCATTCTGGGCTTTGTGCTGCGTGAACGTTGCCGGCAACCAGAGACAAGCCAATTGACGAAATAAATAA
>JAWUZB010000124.1:0-11017 GCA_034110505.1 Gammaproteobacteria bacterium | reverse complement strand
ATGGGGCGACTGCGTTTTATTGTTCGCTGATACCGATTGCTATTATTCTGCTGATGCTGACTTTGTTCAAACGCCAGACAGATAAAATCGCACATGCTTCATAGCTGCAGATCTTAGGTAACTATGGATTTTACGATTATGCCAACTAAAACTCATGCCCAACTTTATCCAAGCTTGTTTGAAGCAATACAGTTAAGCGGGTTATATCAAGATTCGAAATGTTTTGTCGATGCAACACCTAGGTATTCACCCGATGAGGTGCTCAGAGCGTATCAGCTTGAATCTTTAGAGATGAACTTTGATATTTCTGACTTCGTTGAACGGCACTTTCAACTCCCGGAGAACGTTGGTGCAAATTATCAGGAGAGTTCTAAACGTCCTGTACGTGAGCACATCGATAATCTTTGGAAAATTCTAGCGCGTCCAGCGGATATTGATGACCCTAATTCATCGTTAATTGCTCTACCTAATTCTTATATAGTGCCTGGAGGGCGTTTTCGAGAAATATATTATTGGGATAGCTACTTCACCATGCTTGGCTTGATGGATTCTAATCAGGTGGAGACGGTGGAGGCGATGATTGATAATTTTGCCTATCTGATTGACCAGATTGGCTTCATTCCGAATGGCAATCGAAGCTATTTTTGTACTCGTTCGCAACCGCCTTTCTTTGCCTTGATGGTTGATCTGCTAGCTCAAGCTAAAGACGTAGAGCCTGTCTATTTGCGCTACCTGCCTAAGCTTGAAATTGAGTATGCGTTCTGGATGCGAGGCGAAGATCAATTGACCGCAGAAGGCGACGCAGTTCATCGAGTTGTAAAGGTCGAAGGAGGGTGCTTAAATCGATATTGGGATGACAGCGATCAGCCCAGAGCGGAAAGCTATGCTGAAGATATAGCGTTGGCTGCTAACTCTAAACGCAGCAATGCTGAGCTCTACCGCGATATTCGTGCGGCCTGTGAGTCTGGCTGGGACTTTACCTCTAGATGGTTCATTGAGCCCGACAAGATCAGTTCAGTTGTAACAACAGGAATTTTACCGGTTGACTTAAATTGCTTGATGCATAACCTTGAATGCGTCTTAGCCAAAGCCTATAAGTTTTCAGGTCAGCTCGACAAGCAATTAGAGCTGGAGCAGCGGTGCACTTTTCGAAAGAGGGCTATACAGACATTATTCTATAATAATCATTCGGGGATGTTTGTTGACCTAGATATTAATGGCCTTAAGCCAACAGAGGTAAGTTCTTTAGCGTGTGTTTATCCACTGTTTTTCAATTTGGCTAGCAATCATCAGGCGATATCGGTAGCGAAAATACTTGCTTCAGAATTCCTACAAGCAGGGGGGTGGCTAACCACACTCAATACCACTAGCCAACAATGGGATTCGCCGAATGGTTGGGCTCCATTACAATGGATATGCTATCAAGGCTTAATTAACTATGACTTTGACGATGATGCTCATGAAGGTGCGTCGCGCTGGGTGGACAATAATTTAAAGGTCTATAAAGCTACCGGCAAGCTGGTTGAAAAATATAACGTGATCGACTTAGGTCTGCCAGCAGTGGGTGGTGAATACGAGGTGCAACATGGGTTTGGTTGGACAAACGGAGTGCTATTGAAGCTCATGAATGAGCTGAATTTAGAATAGAGCTTTAGCTGGCTTTTAGCTTAAATTTGAGTGAAGCAGCTCAAAAACAGAATTGTCTAGTGGATCGGTCACGGGCTTATTTAGCCTGAGAAAGGTTTCCAACGGCATCATCACAACCTGATCTTTACCGGCACCATTGATCGTAATTGGGGTGCCTTCTTGGCATACCTGGCGCATAGTCTTTGCCAGTTTTGACTGCACTTCTAAGTAATCTATTTTTTGCATAGTGTTTGTCTGTTTCCTTAGATAGTGGTTATCAGTTTGCCTAAAGAGTGGTTATCAGTTTCTCTAAAGAGTGCTCGCTCCTTTCCCTAGAATGATTGGAAGCGTCTAAAGCTGCCGACGACCACACCCCAAATCACCAGTTCCGCTTCTGATTCTAGCTCGATTTCTGGATAGGCTGGGTTCTCTGGAAGGAGCTTTACCAGGCCTCCACGATGGTAAAGACGCTTGACGGTTAGCTCGCCGTCTATGGCGGCAATTATAATTTTTCTATGACTGGCTTTTAATGAGCGGTCTACCACTAAGATATCGTCAGGCATAATGCCCACATTCTTCATTGACTCACCTTCAACGCGAAGCATAAAGGTGCTGTCGGGTCGCTGAACCATGTATTCGTTTAGGTCCAGCGTATCGTCGACATGATCTTCGGCTGGAGAGGGGTAACCAGCGGCAACGGTTGAGCTGAATAAGGGTATTTGCAAACGCACAATATTATCGAGATTAACCCTAGCACCAGCGAAAGGGCCTATCTCAGTAACGTCAGGATAACTTTCTAGAAATTCTTTGATATAGGTGATGCTACCTTCTGGCACGCGAATCGCCTTAGTTGGCTCTTTATACTTGCCGCTGCCTTTAGGTCGACCAGCGCCGATTCTATTGCCGCCATGGTTTTGAACCGTATCGCTATCGCTATTCTGGCGGCCGTCTGGCGGTATATTTATGGTACTCATTTGATTATTGTACAATTAATCAAATGAACTTGTCTATCTATTCAGTGCTTGAAAATACGGTGTTACCGTTAATCACTGTCTTAAGTATTTTGGTGTTAAGAATATCGTCTACAGGCACTGTCATAATGTCGTTTGAAAGTACCACGAAGTCAGCGAACTTACCGGCGGTAATCGAGCCAAGTTGATCCTCTTGAAAGGCGGCAAATGCGGCGCCTATAGTAAACCCGTGTAGGGCTTGTTGGCGACTAAGCTTTTCGCTTGGGTACCATCCACCGTCTGGCCAGCCTTTGTCATCTTGCCTAGAGACGGCCGCATAGAAACCTAATAACGGTTCTGGCTTTTCTACTGGAAAGTCTGATCCCAAGGCTAAAGGAATACCCAGTTCGGCGAATTTTTGCCATGCATAAGCTCCTTTTATTCTCTCTGCTCCAACGCGTTGTTCGGCCCAATACATGTCGCTTGTCGCATGCGTTGGTTGTACTGAGGCGATAAGGTTTAAGTCTTTAAACCGTTGAAAGTCTTGAATTGCGATAAGCTGTGAATGCTCAATTCTATGGCGACCAGGATTGTTGGCCGCTGCATCTTCGGCGTTTGCAGCTTCGAGCACGTCTAGAGTAACTCGATTGCCGCGATCGCCGATCGCATGAATATTTACCTGAAGGCCACAGTTTACCGCTCGAGTTGAATGTTTTGTTAGTGTTTCTTGGCTTTCTATTAATAGCCCAAGATTGCCTGGGTCATCGCTGTATTCGCTTAAAAGTGCGGCCCCTCGCGAGCCCAATGCGCCGTCGCTATAGAGCTTGATTGAGCGAGAGGTAAGCATCGCGCTAGGATCGATAATCGAGCCCTTGTCACATAAATAGTCAAGCATTTGCGTCGCGCCATTGGCCATCGCGTAAACTCGAACCCCCAACTCATTATCTCGCTTTAATTGCTCGAGTAAGCGCCATACCCGCAAGCTTGTACCAGCATCGTGCATCCCCGTTAGGCCAACACTGGCGGTCTTGTTCATCGCCAAAGTCAGCGCATGAGTAAGTTCCTGGTCGGTTTCGTCTGGCACATACGCTTGAATCAAGGTGACCGCGTTGTCGACAAATACGCCGGTGGCATTGCCGCTTTTATCTCGGCTGATCTCGCCGCCTTCTGGTTGCCAAGTTCCGCCTAGCTCTTGAGTTGCTGCAGCCATAGCATTGCTATTGCCCCAGTTCGCGTGGCCATCAACGCGCTCTAACCAAACGGGTCTATCTGGAAACGCTTGGTCTAGGTCGGCGGCGGTTGGTAATTCGATCACATCCCAATCATTTTGGTCCCAACCACGGCCGAGAAGCCATTGGCCTGGTAGCATTGAACTTGCTCGAGATTTAAGAACTCGAACGATTTCATTCTTGCTCTTAGTGCCTCTTAAATCGACATTAACCAAGCTTTGCCCTAAACCTAGTAGATGACCGTGTGCGTCAATAATACCGGCTATGATGGTTGCTCCGTTCATGTCTATATTTTTTGCGCCAGGGAATTTTTGCTGCAACACCTTGGTCGAACCGGTGTCGATAAATTTATTCCCTTGATAGGCGAATGCTTCTACCTTGGGCGTATCGATATCGGAAGTATAGACAGTAGCATTATGCACAATCGAAACATCGCTGAACTGCTCAGGGGTAGCTGGTTTTTGCGTGTCAGTTGATTGCTCGGCGGCTTGCTCTTGGCAGGCGCTAAAGGCAAGCGAAAGAGTCAATATAGTGAGTAGTTTTTTCATAGCGCCACTATATCGCTTACTGATTAAATCGGCAATTATAACAATTAATAATGGCGCTAAGTCTAGCTATCGACATTAGGCATTAATCGCTAGTGGCAATAAAATGCTAATGGCTAATGGCAGTGCACATTAATGGTGATGCTTAGTCGAGCAATTATTGTCTTCGCAGGTAGTATTCTGACAGGCGCGGTAATTTAGGTAGTGCGATAACGCAAGCACTAAACCACCGATAGAGGTTGCGACCTTTTCACCGACAATACCAAACCAAGCATGGCCAAAAAATGCGACGGCAACTAATATACTTATGCCTACAATACCAGGAACTGCAATC
This sequence comes from Gammaproteobacteria bacterium, assembly GCA_034110505.1. Classification (GTDB taxonomy): domain Bacteria; phylum Pseudomonadota; class Gammaproteobacteria; order Arenicellales; family Arenicellaceae; genus Arenicella. The sequence continues at coordinate 6,333 of JAWUZB010000124.1, read as the reverse complement.
ATAAATTGCTTATGTTTTCGGCAGCCTAGAAACAAAGCGATGATGCTAGTCGGCAGCACAGCCCAAAGCATTAATTGGTGAAATAAAATATCTTCTACCAAGGATGATGAAGACACAATAGGCAGCAAGGTTATCAATACAGGCGTCAGCAAGCAATGCACTAAACAGACGCCAGATAGCAATATGGCGAATTTGTCTAAGGTATTATTGGAACTGAGCATTTGATATTACGGAGCATATTAGTGTTATGTAATAATATAACAATTTAGGCCAGTAAACAAAGTAAGATTTGAATTGTTTTTGACGTTGTTGGCAGTTCTGCGCGCGTGCTGTTTTTTGAGCCAAACGGGCACGTCATATTCAGCCTAACTACTGGATGTCAGGAAGAGGTCCTCGGTTGCGGAATTAGGATGATATAAGATAGACCCGATGGAATCACTTAAGGCATTTCATGCAGTAACCATTCCCCTTGATACCCCAAATAGCCGGCGAGGCGCGCCTAAATGAGCGCAGCGATCCGCGGTTTTAATATCAATAACGACAGCAATAAAGCCATCGCTAAGACTCCAAGGCTGTTAACGTAATCCTTGGTTTATAGACTTTAAGGCGTCGCTGTTAGGGCACAAGACATCTTGCTTCAATTGATTCAAGGGCGTCTGCGGTAAGTTCAACATCTCATGAAAATTTTGTGACTCTGGCTCAATGTAAATCAAACCGGTCATTAACTTGTCTTGCGCTTTATGCTCCAACAATGTGCGAATTGCATGGTGCCGGTCAGTTGGATCGTAGTTATCGCTTAGCTTACTTAATCGAACCGAGTCGCCGTTATGAAGACCAACTTTTTGGGTCGAGCCTTTGATTTGATCAATAGTAATCTCTTGTGCCATCGGCACAAAGTCGACTACTGACGCGGCTTGTACGTGTTCGCGTGTGTAATCGTAACTTTTAGTCGAACCAGCATGATTGTTGAAGGTGACACACGGTGATATTACATCGATTAAGGCAAAGCCTTTGTGTGCCATCGCGGCTTGCATTAACGGCACCAATTGCTCTTTGTCGCCGGAGAAGCTTCTAGCAACGAAGGTAGCGCCTAAGTCTAAGGCGAGGGCAACTAAATCAATTGCCTCGAAGGGGTTAGCTCGGCCTTTCTTATTCTTAGAACCTTCATCGGCCGTGGCTGAATCTTGGCCTTTGGTTAAACCGTAGCAGCCATTGTTTTCAACTACGTACATCATATTCAAATTACGACGAATTACGTGGCTGAACTGGCCCATACCGATCGACGCTGTATCGCCATCGCCGGATACTCCGATATACATTAGCTCTCTATTGGCGACACTGGCCCCGGTGGTTACCGATGGCATACGTCCGTGCACTGAATTAAAACCGTGAGCTTTACCCAAGAAGTAATTCGGTGATTTTGATGAGCAGCCAATGCCAGACATCTTTGCCACGCGATGCGGTTCAATGTTCATAGCCCATACTGCTTGGATCATAGCGGCGCTAATCGAGTCATGTCCACAACCCGCACACAGCGTTGATACACCGCCTTCGTAGGCTTTGGTGGTTAGGCCAAGTTGGTTACTTGGAGCCCCAGGATGGCGAAAACTTGGTTTATAGAAACTCATAATACTCTCTTTTAAATTCGCTCTCTTAAGCCACGTTGGCGGACGTGGCTTGCTTTTCTAATACCGCGCTAATGCCGGTAACGATTTTACCTGCACTGATAGGGTCACCGTTGTAATGCAGGACTGACTTCAAGCTTTTCGGTGCGATTTCTAACTCGTTTACGATCAATGATTTAAGTTGTGCATCACGGTTTTGTTCAACAATGAAAACCAATTCGTGTTGCTCGATAAACGCTTCAACCTGTTGGTGAAATGGAAAGGCTAAAATGCGTAAATCATTGGCGCTGTGGCCCATCGCGCTAAGCTCGTCAATCGCTTCGTGAGTGGCCGCTAAACTGGTACCGTAATGGATAACACCAATCTTACTGTTGGCGTCACGCTCGGTGATGATCGGCTTTGGCAGATACTGTGGGGCGGTTGCCCACTTAACTTCTAAGCGCTCCATATTGCGCTGATAGTCAGCCCCTTTCTCTGTATAAACGGCATATTCGTTACGTGAGGTACCGCGATTAAAGTAAGCGCCTTTTTCGGCGTGTATGCCTGGGATTGTTCGATAAGGAATGCCATCTCCATCAACATCGAGGTAACGTCCCCATTTTTCTTTTGCATTGTCTAAGTCTTCCGCGTTCATGACTTTACCGAGGTCATAACGCCGGTTTTCGTCCCACACCAGCTGGTCACAAATATGCTCGTTCATTCCGAGATCTAAATCGGTAAGCATGATAACCGGTGTTTGTAATCGATCGGCGATATCAAAGGCATCGGCGGTCAATTCAAAACATTCTTTGGGTGTTGCGGGGAATAGCAAAACATGTTTTGTATCACCGTGTGAGGCGTAGGCTGAAATCAAGATATCAGATTGCTGAGTACGCGTTGGCATGCCGGTTGACGGGCCGGTTCGTTGCACGTCGATTAGCACCGCAGGCACTTCTGCAAAATAGGCTAGGCCTAAAAATTCTTGCATTAGAGACACGCCTGGACCACTGGTAGCGGTAAACGAGCGCGCGCCATTCCAGTTAGCACCAATCACCATACCAATCGCTGAGAGTTCATCTTCAGCTTGAATAATCGCAAAATTGTTTTCGCCGGTTTCAGGGTCAATGCGAAATTGTTTGGCGTACTTCTCGAAGCCCTCAGCTACTGACGTTGATGGCGTAATAGGGTACCAAGCACATACCGTAGCACCGCCATAAACGGCGCCTAAGCCGCAGGCTGCATTGCCCTCTAATAAAACCTTACCATCGTTTTTGTTGCTGCGTTTGAGCTGTAACGGAAGCGGTTTGGCGAAGGCTTTCTTGGCCTCATCAAAGCCTAATTGCAATGCGTCGACATTTGGCTGAACCAACTTCGGCTTTTTAGCGAAGGTATCAACCACAATACTTTCCAGTGCGGAAAATTCGATGCCGATTAAATAGGCAAGTGAGCCGACATAGATAATATTTTTGAAAAGCTGCTGTAAGCGTGGATCATCAAAGTTACTGTTGGTGATCTGCGTTAATGGTAAGCCTATATAATGGATATCATCACGAATTAGATTGAAATCTAGCGGGTAGGTGTTGTCATAGAAAAAGTAGCCACCAGGGCAAACCTCTTCTACATCTTGAGTCATGCTCTGCGGGTTGACCGAGATCATTAATTCAACTTCGCCGCCGCGTCGGCCAAGATAACCTTTGTCACTGACTCGAACTTCGTACCAAGTTGGTGCGCCTTGGATATTCGACGGAAATATATTGCGTGGGCTTACGGGGATTCCCATACGAAAAATCGCTTTAGCAAACATACTGTTGGCGCTGGCTGAGCCTGAGCCATTGACGTTGGCAAACTTAACCACAAAATCATTAACCACCGTATCTAATAGAGGTGCGCGGTTTACGGGGCTCATGCGGCTTGCTCCTGCTTCTTACGGCTCATCTGTTCGACTAGAATCGGCGCAGGCTCGTTACCGGCTTTGGTTACTGTGTATAAAAATTGCTGCAAATCCCATGCTGAGGTCGGGCAACGTTCGGCGCACAGCCCGCAATGTAAGCACATGTCTTCATCTTTAACCATTACTCGGCCGGTTGGCAGGTCGGTTGAGACATAAAGGTCTTGTTCTTTATTGATGCTTGGCGCATTTAGCTTATTGCGTAAACTGCCTTCTTCATCATTGTTGGTAAAGGTGATGCAGTTAGTTGGGCAAATGTCGGTACAGCCATCGCACTCGATACATTTTTTCTCAAAAAACACTGTCTGCACATCGTAGTTTAGACACCGTTCAGCTTCGATAAAAGCCGCGTCTAAATCGAAACCAATTTCAGATTCGATTTTGCGGCTCGACAATGCTTGCTCAACCGGTATGTGCCCAGACGCTTGACGGTCATCGTCGACTACGGCGCTGTCATAAGACCATTGATGAATACCCATCTTCGAACTTACTAAGTTAGTGCCTGGAGCGGGTCGGGCTTCTTTTACTGAGCTGCCGTTTAAAAAAAGGTCGATAGAAATCGCCGCTTGATGACCGTGTGCGACGGCGGTAATAACGTTCTCAGGACCAAAGGCGGCATCGCCACCGAAGAATATTTTTTGGTTAGTTGATTGGAACGAGACTTTGTCTACGATCGGCATGTCCCACTCACCGAACTCGATACCAACATCGCGTTCAATCCATGGAAAAGCGTTGTCTTGGCCAATGGCCATGATTGCATCGCTACATTCTATGGTGACGATTTCGCCAGTCTCTTTTATTGTGCGCCTACCGTTTTCATCGTAGCTTGATGCGACGATATTGAAGGTCATTGCCACAAGCTTGCCGTTCTCTAAGATGAACTCACGGGGGCTGTGATTAGCTAAAATCGGAATGCCTTCGGCCAAGGTGTCATCTTTTTCCCAAGGGGAGGCTTTCATGGTTTCGTAAGTAGAGCGAACTGTAACACTGACCTCTTTGCCGCCAATGCGTTTAGCGGTGCGACAGCAATCCATGGCGGTATTGCCGCCACCAACAATAATAACTTTGCTGCCAATGCTGTCGAGGTGTTCAAAGGCGACACTCTCGAGCCAATTGATGCCAAGGTGAATATTAGCCTGAGCCTGATCGCGCCCAGGAATCATCAGGTCTTTAGCCTTTGGTGCCCCGGTACCTACAAATACCGCGTCATAGCCTTTGTCGAGTATGCTTTTCATGCTCTCAACACGGGTATTGAAATGGCGCGTTACGCCCATATCTAAAACGTAGTCGACTTCTTGATCGAGCACATTTTCTGGTAAGCGGAAGGATGGAATCTGGCTGCGCATGAAGCCGCCGCCTTTAGAGTTCTCATCGTATAGATCTACTTCGTAGCCTAGCGGCATTAAGTCACGAGCAACGGTTAACGAGGCTGGCCCGGCGCCAATTAGAGCGATTTTCTTACCGTTCTTTAGGCTCGGAATAAGCGGCATACGAGCGCTAACTTCGGCATCGTCTTTGTTATCAGCGGCGACCCGTTTGAGTCGGCAGATAGCGACCGGTTCTTCGTCTACTCGACCGCGCCTACAGGCTGGTTCGCAGGGTCTGTCACAGGTTCGCCCAAGGATTCCGGGAAATACATTTGACTCCCAGTTGACCATGTATGCGTCGCTATAACGGCGCTGACCAATCAATCGAATATACTCGGGGACGGGGGTATGCGCAGGACACGCATATTGGCAATCGACTACTTTATGAAAGTATTCTGGATTGCTGATATCGGTAGCTTTCATGGAGCTAATCTTCTCAGTCTCAGATCTTGATTTTAAGCGTAAATCGCGAGATCTACGCGCTAGAATTTGTGTGCTGCATTTTGATAAACAACGGTTAAAATTATCTGAATAATGTGCTTAACCGATGCTCTATTCGCTTGATGTTAGCATGGCGTTTTGAGGCCGTATACTGAATTTTTGCAATTCAGCTTTAGTCAAATATATTTACTATATATTTGAGTTATGGGATTTTTTTGGAGCAAATAAAACTCATATCTAAGCGTAAACTACCACCAGTATTTGCCCCACATTTGTGGATTTGCCCAGTTGTCTGAATTTAGCCAATCAGGTGTTTTCTTGTAATCGGCAATATTATATTTAAACAGTCCATATTCAATTCCATCTTGGTGGTACGAAGCTACCCGACTTAAGGCGAAGCTGAATAGGTCGGTTAACTGCCATTCGCTTGCATTGCCACTTTTATTCAATGGCAGACAAACACAATATTGCGAACTCAAGACATCACGCAAGCGAGACAGCACCTGCATGCCTTTTACTTTATCAAGGTGTTCAAAGAGGTTTACTACAATTGCCACATCGTATCGTTGTTGTTCTATCCAAAACTGATCGAGATCAGAGCCAGCCAAATGTACCACTTGAGAGGGCTGGTTTATTACCGCTTTCTGCTCAACATAATTATCGAGAAAACTAGGCTGGCAATCGCCGACCACTAATATACGTTCCGCTTGCGCGACATTTACTAGGGTCTCGATGTCAAAAAAAGCGTCGGCGGGGTAGGTCATATAAAAATACGGTTATGCGAGTATTGCCAAGGTTAATATCGATATTGTAGCCAATCGTGGCGTATAGGTCAGAGTTTTTCTCTGGGAGGCAGACTTTTTTCGTCGATTATGGTTTTTAACGTTGCCCAATTTGGTTGCTTTGAGTAGTCTTGTTTTTGGCTTTTCTTAATGCATTTTGGGACGAAAAAATAATAAATGAACGACCATAC
>JAWUZB010000123.1:0-13487 GCA_034110505.1 Gammaproteobacteria bacterium | reverse complement strand
GCATTTTCTGATGCCTTTTCGATGAGCTATGAAGAATTCGATAAACAGCTTCGACGATATGTTTCAGGTAGAAGCCTTTCTGCCCGTGCAATGGATCGTAAACAAATCCGAGAATCGTTAATTATTCCAGCGGCTGAGTCTTACTCAGTTAGGTCGATTGACGATACGGAGTTTTTTAAATTATTTGCGCAAGCGATTATCGAGTTGCAAGAAGAGACCATATCAAATCAAGATAAGCAGTCTTTTATTAACGAGTATAAAGAGCGTTATAAACCAGAAACCATGAATGCTCCACCGTTATAAGTGAGGTGAGCTTTCGGCAGATCAAGATTGAATCAACTGGGTTTCGTACTAATACACCACTTTACGCTAATTTCGTTTAGCTCGTTGATAACCGAATCGAGATTTGCCCAGTGTTGTTTAGATATTTGGTATGGTGATTCTAGCCTTATCGCTAGCACGGTAGATTACACCTACGCGCCCAATTAGCTGTACCGGCTGACTATTAGATCTGCTGGTGATTTGCGCCAGCAATGCTACTTTTTCAGCTTTTTCGTTGCCGGGCAACTTGATCTTGATTAACTCATGTTGATCTAAGGCAAGTTCGATTGCGTTCATCACAGAATCGCTTAGGCCTTTGCCTCCAATCATAACAACAGGGTTAAGATTGTGGGCAATTCCACGTAAGTAGTTTTTTTGTTTTCCAGTTAGAGTCATTTAATGAGATAATTATTGGCTGCACGATAGTTTAACATCGTGGTGTACACTTAAGAACGCGCGATTCTACCTAAACTCAGGAAAAAAACATCCAAAATGGCACGAAAAGGCAATAAAACTGGTGAATGGGCACGTCGTCACATCAACGATTCCTATGTTAAGAAAGCAACCAGCCAAGGGTATCGGTCTCGTGCTGTTTACAAATTTAAGGAAATTGACGAGCAAGACGGCTTAGTAACCGCCGGTATGGTGGTGGTCGACTTAGGTTCCGCGCCCGGTGGCTGGTCACAATATATAGCCAGAAAATTTGGCGATAGGGTTACCACAATCGCGATAGACCTATTAGACATGGACCCGATTGACAATGTGCACTTTCTTAAAGGTGACTTTCAAGATGAAGGTATCTTGAGGCAAGTTGATGAATTGCTTGATGGGCGTAAAATCGATCTTGTAATCTCTGATATGGCCCCCAATATTACAGGTATTAGAAGTTCCGATGATGCCTTGTATGAGAGCTTGTTGGATTCGGTACTGTATTTTTGTGAACAGCGTTTAAAAGCAAATAGTCACTTACTTGTAAAGTTGTTTGAAGGCAGTGCGTCGCATTACTTCCGACGTGAAGTCAAAAGTCGCTATAAAAGCGGTGTGGTTCGCAAGCCAGCGGCATCGAGACCTAAAAGTCGCGAATATTACTTCTTGGCAAAAAACAGACTCGATTAAGCATTATCAATGTGTAACCAGCCTCACAATAATTCATGCGAGACTGGTACACTAAGCTAGATTTATAAAACTAATTTCCTCCTCAATTACGAGTGTTTATAGGTGTTACGCAGTGAATAGACTCACCAACATAATTATCATTGGCTTACTGTTTTTAATAGTAGGCTCATTCTTGGCCGATCAAAACACGTCGACTGGAACCGCTACCAAAGAGTTGAAATACTCGGAATTCATAGCACTGGTTCAAAACGACAATATCGAGTCGTTATTACTGGATGAAGGCGAGTTGAAAATAACCGGCGAATATAAGTCGGGTGGTGATTTTTCGACGACAATGACACGTTTTGACGAAAAATTGATCGACACACTGGTTGATCGCTCAATCCCATTTGAAGTCAAACAGGCTGAAGGGCGCTCGTTATTAACCTCGATTCTTGTTAATACCTTGCCGATCCTATTGTTCATTGGCGTGTGGATTTATCTGATGCGACAAATGCAGGGTGGCGGCGGAAAAGGCGCTATGAGCTTTGGTAAGAGCAAAGCACGTTTGCTTGATCAAGATACCAACCGCGTAACCTTCGATGATGTCGCTGGCGTGGAAGAGTCAAAGGAAGAAGTTCAAGAAATTGTCGAGTTTCTACGTGATCCGTCACGTTTTCAGAAATTAGGCGGCCGTATGCCCAGTGGCGTCTTATTGACCGGTAGTCCCGGTACTGGTAAGACACTTTTAGCTAAGGCTATTGCCGGTGAGGCGAAAGTACCATTCTTCTCAATATCGGGTTCAGACTTCGTCGAAATGTTCGTCGGTGTTGGCGCATCACGCGTACGAGATATGTTTGAGCAGGCTAAAAAGAGCGCTCCCTGTATTATTTTCATCGACGAAATTGACGCAGTAGGCCGTCATCGCGGTGCCGGTATTGGCGGCGGTAATGACGAGCGTGAGCAAACATTGAACCAATTCTTGGGTGAAATGGATGGTTTTGAAGGTAGCGAGGGTATAATTGTTATTGCCGCGACCAATCGCCCAGATGTGTTAGACCCTGCATTACTCCGACCTGGTCGCTTTGACCGTCAAGTGGTAGTGCCATTACCTGATATTCGCGGTCGTGAGCAAATTTTGAAAGTGCATATGCGAAAGGTGCCAATTGGTAAGACTGTCGATGCCGCCGTGATAGCAAGAGGTACACCTGGCTTCTCCGGCGCCGATCTTGCAAACTTAGTCAATGAATCAGCTCTGTTTGCAGCTCGTGGTGCAAAAAAACTTGTTGAGATGGAAGACTTTGAATTTGCCAAAGATAAAGTAATGATGGGCGCAGAACGTCGATCGATTGTAATGCCTGAAAAAGAGCGTCTAAATACCGCGTATCACGAATCAGGTCATGCGGTTGTTGGTGCGGTATTGAAAGACATCTATGACCCAGTACACAAAGTAACGATTATTCCTCGTGGTCGTGCCCTTGGTCTGACTTTCTACTTACCTGAAGAAGACCGTTATGGTTATGATCGCGAATTTTTATATGCACGTATCGCCGTAGCCTTAGGCGGGCGAATTGCCGAAGAAATTTTTATGAAGCAAATGACGACAGGCGCTTCAAGCGATTTCGAGAGCGCCACTGAGATGGCCCATAACATGGTATCTCGATGGGGCATGAGTGATGCCTTAGGCACACGTGTTTACGCTGACAGTCAGCAAAATGGCGGTCTAGGCGGTAACACTAACTCAAAAATGAGTGACCAGACGGCTAATCTTATTGATACTGAAGTGTCGAAGATTTTGGATGATCAATATGCTCGAGCGAAAAAGATTTTGGAAGAAAATCGAGATAAAGTTGAAGTGATGACGCGAAGCTTGATGGAGTACGAAACTCTTGATGCTGGCCAAATTGCTGAAATTATGGAAGGTAAGGATCCAACTCCTCCAGCCGATCTTCCAATGCCAAAGAAAAAAGATTCAAGCGACGATTCAGCTGATCGCCCAAGCGTTAAACCACAAATGGATAAGCCGGCCAGCGACGCTTAAACCTCTCAGTATTACTGAGTTGTACGCGGCGCTTATTTACGATGAGTGATAACTCAATACGCCCATTATTAAGCTTACATAAAGCCTTAATAATGGGCGTTGTTAATACTACTCCCGATTCTTTTTCAGATGGTGGACAGTATGATTTAGTCCATAAGGCCGTTGAGCACGCGCTTAGGTTAGTAGAGCAGGGTGCGGATATTATCGACATTGGCGGTGAATCGACACGCCCAGGTGCCGAAAAAGTCTCTGTTAAGCAAGAAATTGATCGCGTGCTGCCGGTGATCGAAGCCCTGGTCTCACAAACTACGGTGCCTATATCGATAGACACCTATAAGCCTGAAGTAATGCGTGCCGCGGTTGAGGCCGGCGTTAGCATGATCAATGACGTCAATGGTTTGCAAGCGACTGGTGCTCTAGAGGCCGCAGCAAAAGCAGATATGCCTGTTTGTATCATGCACATGCAAGGCCAGCCTCAGACAATGCAGGCCAAGCCTCAATACCAAAGTGTTGTGGCTGAAGTGGATGCCTTTTTCAAGCAGAGGATTACCGCGGCGCTAGCTGCAGGAATAATCCACAGCGATATAATTCTTGATCCAGGTATCGGTTTCGGTAAAACGCTCAAGCATAATTTAGAACTGTTAAATTCAGTATCGCAACTGAAAGAGTTTTCCGGCTGTCATATCTTGGTCGGTGTCTCACGCAAGTCATTAATCGATAAACTTCTCGGAAGAGCAGTTGATAAACGCTTGCCAGCCAGCTTAGGATTAGCTGTGCAGTCAGTTTTAAATGGCGCTAAAATAGTTAGAGTTCACGACGTAGAAGAAACTTTCGATGCTGTAAGGGCGGTTGAAGCCGTTTGTAATAGTCAGGCTGCGAGCATAGTTAGTTCAGCCTAATGTCCTCAAATAAGAAGAAAAATTATGACTAAACCTTTTTTTGGTACTGATGGAATACGCGGTGCTGTCGGTGTTGAACCGATTACACCTAAGACCATTGTTCATCTAGGTTGGGCTCTTGGCACTGTGGTTAAGAAACATTATGGCAAAGGCAGTGTGCTTGTAGGAAAAGATACACGCGTGTCAGGGTATCTCTTAGAGTCTGCCATGGAGGCCGGATTATCCTCCGCTGGCATGGACGTGACAATGTTAGGGCCATTGCCAACCCCTGCGATCGCTTATTTAACACAGACCGCTAGAGCAAATGCTGGTGTGGTTATTAGTGCCTCGCATAATCACTATTCTGATAACGGTATAAAATTCTTTTCTCCCAATGGCGAGAAGATTTCAGACGAATTTCAGGCTGAAATAGAAGCGTTGATGGGCCAACCAATGAAGGTGGTCGATGCGCAAGAGTTAGGTAAGGCTCATCGCATGGACGACGCGGTAGGACGTTACGTGGAATTTTGTAAAGGAACTATTCCGCGACGAATGGATTTCAAGGGCTTAAAGGTCGCGATTGACTGCGCTAATGGTGCAGCTTATCAGTCTGCGCCAGCCGCTTTTCACGAACTGGGTGCCGATACCCATGTTATTAATAACCAGCCAAACGGTTTTAATATTAATAACGACTGCGGATCAACTCATATCGAAGGCCTACAGGCGCTTGTTGTTGAACAGAATTGTGATGTTGGTATCGCATTCGACGGTGATGCCGACCGCGTGTTAATGGTAGATATGCATGGTGATGTGGTCGACGGGGATCAACTACTTTTTGTTATTGCTGATAGTCTGCGCAAACAAAAACGCCTCAAGGGCGGCGTGGTCGGTACTCTAATGAGTAATTTCGGCATGGAAAAAGCATTACAAGAGCGAGGTATTCCGTTTGTAAGGGCGAAAGTTGGTGATCGTTACGTAATGCAGGAGCTAAAGGCTCGAGATTGGGTTCTTGGTGGCGAGTCGTCTGGTCATATTATATGCCTTGATAAAACCACCACTGGCGACGGTTTAGTTTCGGCACTACAGGTTTTGACGCAGATGAAATTCATGCAGCAACCGCTGCATGAGTTAGCCTCGGAGATGCCTATGTATCCACAAATCATGATTAATGTTCGCTTGCCTGAGGGCACAAATGCGTCGGCAGTGGTTGAACTCGAAGCGGTTAAAGATGCAGTAAAACGCGCAGAGATGACCTTAGCGGATACCGGCAGAGTGCTGTTACGTGCGTCCGGTACTGAGCCGGTTATTAGGGTAATGGTCGAAGGTCGAGATGACGCATTAGTTAAGTCTACTTGTGAAGATATATCTAAGGTGGTGAAAAGCCAACTTTAGGATCGTTGCTTGTACTTAATTTGTTATCAAGAATCCTAGTGCAAATCTAGGGGCTATGCTAATATCCGCCGCTCACTTGATTCTGATTAAAGAGGTCTTATGCGACGTTTTTTAGTAGCAGGTAATTGGAAAATGAACGGCAGTTCAGAAATGACCGCCGATTTAATTTCTGGGATTGCTAGGCGTGTGCTTGATGCCGCCCGATTAAGTGAGCAAAAGGAGCTAGGGTATGACATTTTAGTATGTCCCCCAGCGCCATATTTGAGTCAAGCAATCGACAGTTCTGAGAGCCAGCTAATTGCGGTTGGAGGTCAGAATATTAGTCAATTTGACTCAGGCGCATACACTGGAGAGACTTCTCTTTCTATGTTGGCCGAGATTGGTTGTAAATATGTATTAATTGGTCACTCTGAGCGACGAGAGTTGTTTAAAGAGACAAATAAAGATGTAGCTGAAAAATTTTTAGCCTGTTTTAATCATCAGGCGTCAATCGTGCCAGTGCTGTGTATTGGTGAAACTTTGGCGCAACGGCAAGCAGGGCAGACTGAAGACATCATAGCCGCGCAATTAGATGCGGTTATTGATGCGGTTGGGATTGCAGGTTTTGCTAACGCTGTTATTGCTTATGAGCCGGTTTGGGCAATTGGTACTGGTGAGACGGCGAGCCCTGAACAAGCGCAAGAAGTACATGCGTTTATTCGCGCCAAGTTGGACAGCTTAAACATTGAGATTGCACAAGCAATAAGAATTGTTTACGGCGGCAGTGTTAAGCCTAGTAATGCCGATGAGCTATTTGCTCAGAAAGATATTGACGGCGGCCTAATTGGTGGCGCGTCGTTACAAGTAAACAGTTTTGCAGGAATCTGTGAAGCTGTACAAAAAATTATAGAAAAGACTTGAACGCCAAGCTTTTAGACCAATATTAGGTTCTAAGCCGCATTCTTCGAAAATAGAGTTATAAAATGAACATCACAACTATACTAATAATCGTCAACGTATTTGCTGCTGTTGCAATAATCGCGTTAGTGCTAATGCAACAAAGTAAAGGCGACATGGGTTCAGCATTCGGCGGTGGCGGCTCAGCCAGTATGTTCGGCAGCAAAGGCTCCGCTAACTTCCTAACCCGTTGTACATCAACAATGGTCGTGATTTTTTTCGTCAGCAGCTTAACGTTGGCATACATCTATGCAAAGCGAAATGCGGCAGAACAAGAAATTGTGCCGATTTCAATTGAGCAAAGCAGTGAAGTGCCAAGTATTGATTCGGCCGTCAAAGATCAGCCAAGTGACGTACCAAGTATCGACCCTCAAGAGCTTGATGACGCGATCAATAATGTAGATTCAGAAGCCCCTGTAGAGCCGCAATCGAACTAACAGTAAATTAAAGCCTGCAGTATATACCTCGAGCCCGGTAGAAGTTTATCCAGCTACAGGCTCGGCTAGAATTAGATGTAAGAAGTACAGTGAGTAAAGAATAAGTCCAGGTGGTGGAATTGGTAGACGACGAGCCGCAGGCTTTAGTGCCGCGAAGGCTAGCCTGAGATCGGTGCACGCGTAGCGGGTCGTAGACTTAGTAAGAATTAGATGTAAGAAGTACAGTGAGTAAAGAATAAGTCCAGGTGGTGGAATTGGTAGACACGCTATCTTGAGGGGGTAGTGGCGCAAGCCGTGAGGGTTCAAGTCCCTCTCTGGACACCAAATTTAAAAAGCCCAACTCAGTCAACTGAGTTGGGCTTTTTATGTACGAGTTGCAGCAAACCGTGCTGTTTACAACGATCTACGGAGTGGCACTTGCACCTTGCGATATCGCCCCGTAAAATCACCAAAATTTTACATTAATACGCGATATATGCGTCTTTGGCGGAGAGTAATATGCCTAGAATTACATTTATAGATTTCCAAGGAACCGAGAGAGTTGTTGATGGCACTGTTGGTGATAGTGTCATGGAAGCGGCAACCAGCCATGATGTTCCTGGTATCGATGCTGATTGCGGTGGCGCCTGTGCTTGCGCAACCTGTCATGTGTATATTTCGGAAGACTGGTTGGCTGTGGTTGGAGAGCCTGAAGACTTGGAAGCCGAGATGTTGGATGTTGCTGAGGAAGTTAAAGACAACTCCCGCCTCTCTTGCCAAGTTAAGCTCACTGAAGAGATGGATGGTTTAGTTGTAATAACGCCAGAGAGCCAGTTTTAGCTGGTTAGCAAAAGCGCAGCTAACTACTCTCCAGTCCAACGCTCAAGAAAGTCACTTACTTGGTGCGTTGGCAGCGGCTTAGCAATCTTTGCCGTTCCCAAATAGATAAAACCTACGATTTGATCGTCGACGGCTAAATTTAAGCCCTGGCGCATCTGTTCCGTAAACATTAGGCTTCCCGAGCGCCATATTGCCCCAACGCCTTGTGCATGCGCGGCCGTCATCATCATTTGAGCCGCTGCACCAGCCGACAAAACCTGTTCAATTTCGGGCACCTTGGGGTGCTCCTTAATCGCCGCTACGATGGCTAAAATAGTTGGAGCCCTTAGAGGCTTACTGCGCATTTTTGCTGCAAGTTCGGCTGTTATAGGCCGCTGATCTGCTGCCTCTTTGGCCTTGACCATGAGTTCGCCAAACTTAAGTCGAGCAAGACCCTCTATGAGTAAAAATTTCCAAGGTGTTAACGAGCAGTGATCACAAGCGCGTAAGCCTGCTTTTACAATATTATTGATCTGTTCGGGATTCGGACCAGGCTCACAGAGTAGATTGATCGAATTTCTTGTGTGTAGGGCGGTCAGTGCGTCCATTTTTTGTGGTCGAGTTTAGGGCTAGTGGATGAATCATAGCAGAGCTTTATTAAATTCGGGTTAAAGACTTATTTCTTAATTTTTTCAATGATTTGACGATTAAATAGTCGTTTGTCGCACAACTATTGTACTGCCTGTAATATAAGTTGAAAATTTGCTGTGCGACAGCTGAAAATAGTCACCAATGTGATATCTTCTTTATACGCGATTTACCCCGCGTAACATTCCTGTAGCTTGGTGGAGCCTGTGTTAGGTGTCTCCGACTTTTACCATCATTCTTCAGGGTCTCAATTAAGACAAGATGTTATTTTTGAGAAAAAAGTAGTAGGGCTTGTCAGCAGTGACTGTCGGTTCTATTTTAATGAAGGTTCTTGAGTTAACGGCTCAAGAACTTTTTTAATTTTTACCTCGAACCATGCCGACAAGGCAACTGTCTATTTATCGTAACGACTGTTGTATATCGGTAATTGAGTTTTTTCTAAGGTTAGTTAGCAATCTCTCATCGAATGTTCACCTACTCGTTTAAGGCAACAAAGTGAAATATGAACGGCTAGACTCAATTTTTAATCCGCTAAGAGTAAATCAAAAACAACAAAGCTTATTTTGATTTACTCTTTGTCAAAGCTGTCTACAATTATTGCGCCCATAGAGGCTGGCATGGCAATAATAATTAAGCGCTTTAAGGCAATCAAAGGTTGTTCGGAAAACGGAAATTTATTCAGTGAGAATAAGATTAATCCAACTACCAAGGTTGTTATGCCATAGGCTATTAATATTCTCGCGACGTAGACGAATACTCGATTCTTAATGTCACCTTGAAAGACACTTTGATAGGTATAAAAAGCTAAAAATACTAGTGACATAATCATCAGAATTGATAAGTTCAATAACGGTAGAGTCTCACCCATACGCCACGCTTCTTCAGAGAACGAGATCGGCACGGCTAGCGCAAACGCACCAATCATGACTTGGCTAGCATCCTCTAAATTGAAGCTTAAATCACGCATTAAGGGTCTACCTCTTGTTTAACTCGAGCTACCAATTTAAAGGTTACAAAGGTCATTGCGCTTAGTGCAATGGCGATCTCAAGTCGGCCGAGCCCCACCGAGATACCAACCGCCCCGGTAGCCCAAAT
Organism: Gammaproteobacteria bacterium; assembly: GCA_034110505.1. GTDB lineage: Bacteria > Pseudomonadota > Gammaproteobacteria > Arenicellales > Arenicellaceae > Arenicella. The sequence continues at coordinate 3,846 of JAWUZB010000123.1, read as the reverse complement.
TGCCGCCGCCGTAGAGGTGCCGCTGACACTTGAACTATTCTTTAAGATGGCACCGCCTCCGACGAAGCCAATACCAGTGACAATGCCACCAATGATTCTTGCTTGAGCGTTCGGTTCATTGAACATTGTCATTGCCAATATTGTAAAACTACAGGCAGCCATTGATACCAGAGGGAAAGTCCGTAAGCCGGCTGAGCGTGACGAGGACTCTCGCTCCCAAGCGGTAAATAACGGTAATATGAATGCCACCGATAATTGGATAAGGTTGGTGTAAAGCTGTTCTAAGTTTATTTCGAAGATTTCCATGAAATTGGGTATGCTATTGGCTTGTTCGGCTATTGTGTCAGAAAGTTGCGCTCAGCGCACCGCTGACCCCCTCAAGGAGAATCTATTTAATGTCGTCGTTACTCATTTTAGGCTTAATTGGCTTTATTGGTTTTTTATGCCAATGGTTTTCTCATAAGGTAAAGCTTCCGGCAATCCTATTCTTATTATTGTCGGGTATTCTGTTAGGGCCAGTGCTGGGCTTAGTCAACCCTAATGCTATATTTGGCGATTTGTTATTTCCATTTATATCGCTGTCTGTGGCGATTATTCTTTTTGAAGGTGCGCTAACGCTTAAACGCAGTGAGTTGAATGGAATCGGGCGACCGGTTCGACGCATGGTCACAATTGGGGTGGTGGTAAACGCGAGCGTGATGACATTCGCAACGCATTATCTTATGGGGCTTTCTTGGAGTTTGTCTGCCTTATTTGGCGCTTTGATGGTGGTTACCGGACCGACGGTAATTATGCCGATGCTTAAGACCGTTCGGCCGATACCAAAGATTGCTGATGTATTACGTTGGGAAGGCATCGTAATTGACCCCATCGGTGCCCTGATTGCGGTCTTAGTATACGAGTGGATTGCGGTACAACAATCAGCCGCGGAGTTCTCTGAAATATTCTACGTATTCGGTGGTACGGTTGCCGTCGGCTTAGCGATTGGTTTGATCGCCGGTTACATATTCGGTTGGTTATTGAGGAATCACTACATACCAGAATCGCTGCACAATTACGCTTCGCTTGCCTTGGTGTGCTTAGTATTTGCCGGTTCCGATACGTTGATGCATGAGTCTGGCCTATTGGCTGTCACAGTAATGGGCGTGCTGATGGCTAACATGCGCGACGTATATATTCATTCTATTCTTGAATTTAAAGAAGATCTGACCATCGTGTTTGTCTCGGCGCTATTCATTGTACTGGCGGCTAGACTTGATTTTGCCGAATTTTCGGCACTGGGATGGAGTGCTGTATTACTCTTATTGGTGATGCAATTTATTGCTCGCCCGTTGAAAGTTGGCTTGAGCTTTATTCGCTCAAACTTTACTTGGCGCGAACAAGCGCTAATAGCTTGGATAGGTCCCAGAGGAATTGTTGCCGCCGCGGTTTCTGCCGTGTTTGCCTTGCGTCTAGAAGAGCTCGGCGTTGAAGGCGCCGAGAAGCTTGTGCCATTAGCTTTTTCAATCATTATTGGCACCGTTGTATTGCAAAGCTTAACCGCAAAACCATTGGCAAAAATTCTAAAAGTGGCGATGCCTGATACTCATGGAGCGGTAATCATTGGTGCCAATTATTTTTCTGTGGCGATTGCGGAAGCACTTAAGAAGATTGACGTTGATAGCATCATTTGTGACACAAATTGGGATCAACTAAAGGCGGCGCGGAACGCTGGCTTGAATACCTATTATGGTGATCCGAGTTCAGATCACGCAAAACTACATTTAAACCTTTCCCCTTATGGTTATATGCTTGGATTGTCTAATCACTTTGAATATAACGTTATACAAGCCAGCCGTTTTCGTGACGATTTCGGTGCCAGAAAAGTCTACATTTTACCACCTAATAAAAGTACTGAACGGTTTCATAAGCACACAGCTAGTTCTGAAAATAGTGGGCGAATACTTTTTGATGAGATCAATTCGTATAGCATATTGAAGAATAAAATAAATAATGACTGGGTGGTTAAGGTAACCGAGTTAAGCGAAGCTTATGCTTATAAGGAGTGGCGGGCGGATAACCCTGATGCGCTTATGCTGTTCGCCTTACGTTCTGATGGTGACCTATCATTTCAAACCGTCGATACCGATCTGGTTGTTGAGAATGGTGATAAATTAATTTCACTGTTCGTTCCAAGTTGTAAATCAGACAGTGGTAATAGTGAGCATACCAACCAATTAGGCGAGGGCACTCTCGATGTCTAGCCCAGAACAAAGTTGTTTAGTTGAGAAACTCAGTACCTTTATTCACTTCGGCAACTGAGTGATTGTAAGCATACTGTCATGTTCGATTAGCGCCGAACATGAGAAAATACTTATTTAATTTACGAAACTCTATTTTGTCGAGTCAAATGCCGCCAGTCATTGCCAGCAAATCCTTGCCTGACTTTCTGATAGTTACTCATTTTTAAATCAATCTATTTAGTCGCCTGCTATAAAAAATGTTGTTTAAAATAAAGAAATTTATGGTTATCGGCGTTTGCTTGATAATGTCTTTGAAGTTTGCGTTAACGAATGCTCAAACACCTACCGTAACTGAATCTTCAGCGACCAAGATAAGCAATCCATCGAGAATTGAGCGTTCATTTATTGACGTCGATGGTGAGCTTTTAGCAAATATCAAAAGGCATGTGCGCCTGCATCAGCGACTGCAAGATCCTGCGCCACTTTCTAATGGAGAGCGTCGTCGATTTAAACGTCGCATACCCAAAGAAATACAAGAGGCTATTCAACCGTTTGGCTATTACCTCGCCGATGTTAGCTTAATACCAGCAGAGTCTGTGACTAAATTAGTCTATAAAATCGAGCTAAATCAGCCTGTCCGTCTAGAAGGACTTACACTTAAAATAAATGGTAATTCGCAGCAGAAAAAAGACTTTCAGGCATGGTTGACGAATTATTCCTTAAAGGTAGGGCAGGTTTTGGAGCAGGCCAAATACGAGCAAGATAAAAAAACGCTGCTAGCTAGGGCGCTCAGACTTGGGTATTTCGATGCTCAGCTGGTCGAAAGCGAGATACTAATAAACGAAGCCCGTACCAGCGCTCAAATTAACATCGTATTCAATACAGGTGAACGTTACTTAGTAAGTGCAGTTGAGGTTGACTGGCAGCTGGATAGTGCTACTAAAGCCGCTATGAAGAAGCGCATTAAGCAAGATTTACTCGACTCATATATATCTATAAAAGAGGGTGATCAATTTGACTCCGATGCATTAGTTAAGACGCAGCGAAGTTTGCTTGCAACGCCATATTTTTCAACCGTGTCGGTTCAAGCTGGTGAGACTAATATGGGGTCTAATAGCTTGCCAATTATAATTACCTTAAATCCTAAAAAGCGTAATGCTTACTCCGCCGAAATCGGTATCGGTACCGACACCGGTTTGCGCGGTGGTGTGGGGTATGATAACCGCAGAACAAATAGCCTCGGACACAATTTAAGTGCGCGATTGGGTGGGTCGGAAATAAAACGATCAGCCATTGTGAATTATCAAATACCAAGGCGACGCTCGGCAAAAGACAGTCTCAATTTCTTTATTGCATTACAGGAAGAGCTTGGCGAAAGCCGTCGTTTTCAGTCAACTAAGTTTGGTACGGAACTGATAGGCACTTGGAATGATTCATTATTTAATTTTGGCTTGACCGCAAGCAGGGAGACATTTTCTAGAAACGTATTTGACCCGCTTATCAGCCTCGATCAATCAGCCGCTGCTAAAACTACGTTTCTTACCGAAAAAACTAGCGATTTGTTAATGCCGAGCGCGCGTTGGGAACGCAGCAAATCTGATGACGTATATTTCCCTACTAAGGG
>JAWUZB010000122.1:0-7451 GCA_034110505.1 Gammaproteobacteria bacterium | reverse complement strand
AGCGAGGCGCATTTAAAGAAAGGTCATACCGTTGCTTTAGTTACGGCGGCGACGCCATATCAGGTATTGCCAGCGGCTCGAGATCTTGGTGTTGAAAACGTTAAATGTTCTAACTTAGAAGTTGTTGATGGTAAGTTTACCGGCTCGGTAGTCAAGCCCACTTGTTATGGTATGGGCAAGGTTGATGCTGCAGAGCAAATTGCTGAGCAATACGACGTTGATCTCAGCCAAAGTTATTTTTACTCTGACAGCGATGAAGATATTCAATTATTAGAATTCGTCGGTAAACCGCGACCACTCAACCCAAACAAACGCTTGCGTCGAATTGCAAGTGGACGTGGTTGGCCGGTGCAAGATTTCAATAGCCGTGGTAATGCATCTGTCTTCGATTACCTTAAAACCGCGGCGACGCAGGTTAGCATGTTGACGTCATTTGCTGCTGGGTTACCGATTTACGCCCTGACCGGGTCGTTAAATAAATCTAGAAACTTCTCTACCTCATTATTCGCAGATACAGCCTGTGCCTTAACCGGTATCGAGCTTGACGTTGAAGGCGAAGAAAATGCCTGGGCTAATCGGCCATGTGTGTTTGTGTTTAATCACCAAAGCCAAGCCGATGTGATTATTTTGCCAGCATTATTACGCCGCGACCTTGCTGGTATCGGTAAGAAAGAGATTGGTAATGTGCCGATCTTAGGTAAGTTAATGCAGATCGGCGGTACGGTATTAATTGATCGTGAAAATGCGGCTTCGGCGCTTGAGGCGATGAAACCTTTGGTAGACGTGCTGCAGAAAGAGGGTCGCAGTGTGTGTGTAGCGCCCGAAGGAACTCGTTCGACCTCTACTCATTTAGGTCGTTTCAAAAAGGGTGCATTTCATTTAGCCATGCAAGCAGGGGTACCGATTGTTCCGATTGTGATTCACAACGCTATTGACGTCGCGCCCAGAGGGCAATATGTTTTCAGGCCCGCGACGGTCAAAATCACGGTGTTGCCAGCGGTTGATACATCTCATTGGAGTAGCGAGACAATGAACCAGCATGTCGACGATGTTCGCGATATGTTCTTAGAAGAACTGGATCAAATGCGTTTTCAAATCTCGGATCAAGAGAGAGAGAAAACTAAATTACGTTTGAAAAATCTACAACGAAAAGACGCAGCCAACAAACCAGCAAAGAAAAAAAGCGCGGCGGCAAACCTAAGCACTGCGGTCAAAGCAACCGCCAAGCCGGCTAAGCCAAAAGCAGTTATCAAAAAAACAGTTGCTGCGACGAAAGCCGTTATTAACAGCGATGATGACGCCATTAAGACAACACCGGTAAGCCGAAAGGTCAAGGCGGTAGAGCCAAAAAGAGCACCTCGCAGAAGATCTCGCAAAGTTAGCACAGCGAAAGTTTCAGCCAGAACATTGGATAGTTAAACTAAAAGAAGAACAATGATCACTAATCCCTGGACGCAAATAGACTCAGAAAAAGTACTCTTCATTATTGATGCGGTACACGATGTGGAGGAGCGTTTATTGCTCCAGTGGCTTAACAATTGCCGGTCCGAAACCGGCTATTCTGGCACCGTCAGCCATTGCGTCGTATCGATTGCCGACGACCCTGAAAACTTTACTACTCAAGGTTTGCAAATGGCCTTGCAGGTTGCTGAGGATACCTTAGTCGTGCCGGTTAGGGTGGTTTGGAAGACCTCACTAGATGAAATTAATGACAAGCCACATTTTAAAGATTTGCTGCGTGGCAACCTGCGTAGACCGAACAAACGCAAGGCTCAACGTATTTTAGATACCGAGCCAGCCAAAGCACTTTGCGTGATGGGCAAGCCGGCGACCGTCGGTGATTTATCTGAGCGATATAATCAGCGACGTAAAATTTCGTCGGTAGACAGCAATTTAGCTGACTATGTAGCAGAGCAAGCGAGCTTAGCGCTCGAAGTGGCCGAGCGTCGCTTACGCGGTGGTCGCTATAAGGTACCCAGACTAGTCGCCAAGCAGGTTCGCGCAAGTGATCGATATAAGGAAGGCCTTTTAGAGATCTCAAAACAGACCGGCAAGACAGAGGAAGAGTTGCGAGACAAGGCGCTGCCGTATTTCAAAGAGTTAGTGGCGTTGCCTCATAACTTTTGGCAAGACGTAGCGGGTGCTTTCAATCGATGGGTTATTTCGCTTGCTTACGAGAACAAAGTTGTTATCGACCTTGACAAGCTTGAGCGCTATCGCTCGATCGTAAGAGAGCACCCCTCGGCGTTACTATGGACTCATAAAACGCATATGGACGGCATCACCATGCAGTCGGTGTTATTTGAAAATGACTTTCCGCCACCGCACACCATGGGCGGAATCAATATGGCATTCGCGGGGCTTGGTTTTTTAGCTAGGCGTTCCGGAGCCATTTTTATACGCCGTACGTTCCAAGATAATCCGCTTTATAAGCTAGTTCTAAGACAATACCTAGCCTATCTATTAGAGAAGCGGTTTCCGCTGACGTGGTCATTTGAAGGCACTCGCTCGCGAGTCGGTAAGTTGATGCCACCGAAATATGGCATGTTGAAGTACGTAATGGACGCGATGCAAGAGTCGAGTGCCGATGATCTACATTTAATCCCGGTTGCGATCAACTACGACATGATCAACGACGTAAAAGATTACGCGGCCGAGCAGAGTGGCATGATCAAACGGCCGGAATCTCTAAGCTGGTTTATCTCTTACCTGCGTCGAATGCGTCAGCCGCTCGGGCGCATTTATATCGATTTTGGTGAGCCAGTGGTGGTTAAAAAATCCAGTTTTTCAGACGATCCATTAGCGCTGCAAAAAACCGCCTTTCAAATAGGTGTAGAGGCCAATCGAGTTACCCCGATCACACTAACCTCGCTGATGTCTTTATCTTTATTGGGAGCGGCTCCTCGAGCGCAAACCATCGACGAGTTGCGAGACAATATGAAGGCTTTGCGAGAGTGGTCAAAAGGGCGTGATATTCGGTTTACCAGCGATTTTGATGATGCAAACAATGAGCATATGCAAAAGTTGATTGATAATATGGTCAACTCTAAATTGATAAATCGTTATGACGAAGGTCCTGAAACTGTTTATGCCGTGCCAGCGGCCCAGCACGCAATTGCTAGTTACTATCGAAACACCATTGTTCATCACTTTGTCGCCAAAGCTATCGCTGAACTTAGTTTGGTCGAAGCTGCAAATAATTTAGATGATCCTTTGGAGGCCTTTTGGCGTGCCGCAGACAGACTTAAAGATATGTTTAAGTTTGAGTTTTTCTATGAAGCGAGCGATCAGTTTCAAGAGAGTATCAAGCGAGAGTTGAGTCACTACGACGCGGACTGGGAATCGAAAATGTCGGACCGAGTCTATGTCTTGAACATGCTGCGCAATATGAAACCGTTGGTCGCCCACAGCAGCTTAAAGCCGTATATCGAATCTTACAGAATCGTTGCCGATGTCTTTGCTCGTCTCGGTCCGACAGAAACTTTGGATGAAAAAGCCTTAGTTGTGGCGGCGTTCAAGTATGGACGACAAGCATATTTACAACGACGAATTAGCAGTAAGGCATCGCTTGGAGAAATATTATTTAAGAACGGCTATAAGCTGCTTGATAGCTATGGTTTGGTGGAAGCTGCTGGAGGCGATATTGTTGAGCGACGCAAGAAAATCAGTCAAGAGTTGCGAATACTATCTCATCGATTAGAACAAATTCGAGCATTGGCGATGCCCAACGATTTGGAGCTTTAAGCTAGACTTAACTAATTGACAATAAACTAAAATTTAACTCAGTAATCTAACTCAGTAATCTAACAACAGTGGTGAATGTAAGTTGATTAATAAAAATAAAAGTGGAATGAGGAAATTACAAGTCGGCCTTCTTGGTGGTGGTTCTTGGGGCACTACGGTGGCATCGTTGGTGGCTCATAATACCGCTATCTCCATTTGGGCTCGCAGCGCAGATACTGTAAAAGAAATCAATAAGAAGCACACCAACGAAAAATATCTACCAGGGGCTAAGTTACCTAAGAATTTGGTCGCCTATGAAAATATTGAAGAGGTAGTCGCGACCGCTGATGTATTAATAATGGCGGTGCCATCAAACTCATTCCGTGATGTGTTACGCGACGTGCGACCGCATATTCGTCCTTGGGTTCCAATTGTAAGTTTGACTAAGGGCTTAGAGCGCGGCTCAGATTTACGTATGACACAAATCATTGAATCAGAATTACCTGGTCACCCGGTCGGTGTGTTGATGGGCCCAAATTTGGCGCGAGAAATTATGGCGGGTCAAGCGGCGGCGAGTGTGATCGCAATGGAAGACGAGATCATCGTTAAAGAGCTCCAGAAAGTTTTCAACAGCGGGGTTTTTCGGGTTTACACTAACAACGATGTGGTCGGCTGCGAGTTAGGTGGCGTACTAAAAAATATTATCGCGATTGCGGTCGGTATGGGTATCGGTTTGGGCGCGGGAGATAATACTCGGTCGGCATTGATTACTCGCGGCTTAGCTGAAATTACGCGTTTGGGCGTCGCTTTAGGTGGGCGAGCCGAAACGTTCTCAGGCCTTACCGGCATGGGCGATATGTTAGCAACCTGTATTAGCCCACAGAGTCGTAATCACCATGTTGGTGTCGAGCTAGGCAAGGGTCGCCATATTGATGAGATTATTGAGCAAATGGTGATGGTAGCCGAAGGCGTTAAAAGCGCGCCTACCGTTGTCAAACTAGCCGAAAAGCTAGGAATAGAAATGCCAATCGCGCACGACGTAAACGAAGTAATTGCCGGCAGACGCACCGCTGAAGAAGCATTTTATGGATTACTCAAGCGTCGAGTGGGTGCCGAGATTGACCCCGACTAATTAGCCTTATAATTGTTTTGTGTATAAGCATCACTATTTGAAAACATGACCGGTGAAACTAACTTAGCAACGCTATTGGCAACAATGTCACCGGTATTGATGACCGGGGAATTTGTGTTTCTGTCTTTTCCTGATGCTGTTTATGGTGACTACGCAAACCTTAAGCCAATTGCATCGGTTGTTGAAGCTGAAGGCCTCACCTTGGTGGTCGAAAAAACACGGGCTGATCTTGTTGGTGCCCAGTACCAGTCTAGTTTCTCTGGTATCACTCTAGAAGTTCACTCAAGCCTTGACGCTATAGGGCTTACCGCGGCTTTTTCGGCCAAGCTTAACGAGCACGGGATTAGCGCCAATGTGATTGCTGGTTACTTTCACGATCACATATTCGTACAGTCGGCGGATGCCGAACGGGCGATTACAGCCTTGCAGCAACTCTCGGCTTAGTACCTAGCGTTGTATTTCATGGCTCTACCGTGAATATGACATTTTACCAAGTTCGAAACATGGTGCTAATGATAGACAGTGCGGCAGCTCTTCGCGGCTAACATAGGATTGATTTTAATTTTCAAAGTCTTAAATAAATGAAAAAATTTATACTCGTATGGGATTTGCCGACCCGCCTGTTCCACTGGGGTTTGCTATTGGCGGTGTTTTATTCTTGGCTTAGTATCGACGTACTTGAGAATATGCAGCATCATTTTTACTCAGGCTATGTGGTGTTAACCTTGCTGCTGTTTCGACTTGTGTGGGGCTTTGTAGGTTCTTATTATTCGAGGTTTAAGTCATTTCGCTTTTCACCAGTAGAAATTTTATCTTATGCTAAAAATCTAGGCTCAAAATCAGCTAGACACTACTTGGGCCACAACCCACTCGGCAGCATCTCGGTGGTGTTGATGATTGCTGTGTTGCTTGCTCAAGCTACGCTTGGGTTATTCAGTAGTGATGATTATTTTTTTGGTCCACTAAGTGGATTGATTAGTTCCAAGTCTATTGCCCAAATCAGCGAACTCCATTTACTAAACAGTAACGCGGTATTTGCTGTTATTGGATTACACGTCTTGGCGATTATTTACTACAAGATTAGAAAAAGTGAGCACCTAAGCAAGGCTATGATTAGCGGCTATAAACAGCTGGATGACCGTTGTGCCGAACAACAATCAAAGCCGGCTAGTAGTCTATTGGCAATCGCCGTGCTGATTGTCTGTGCGACATTAGTGTATTGCTTGGCGACGGCGTTTTTAGAAATCGTGCCAAGCTCAACTGAAAGCTATTATTAGATTCTAGTCCTTGATTTTGAAGTCACGATGGCAGCCGCCGCAAGTCTTACTGCCAAATTCCCGTGGGTCAAAGCTGGCCATACTCCCAGCCTCTGAAAAACTCAATGCCGCGTCTGTTAGGTCTTGTGCTTTTTTCTGAAATTTTTCATAGTTTTGCCAAATTTCAGGCTTAGCTTTAGTGCCTTCGGGCAGGCTGTTTTCAATTTGAAAGCCTTCGTCGATCAGCGTCGATAACTGCGCAAGGTCAGTCGCATGTTGGCTGAATGCTATTTCGTCATTTGCGCCTTTTGCGCCAGCCATTTGTCCAAGTTTCCAAGCAAATGTTTGAAACAAACTAGTACGGAATTTATAGGCTCGTTCTTCTGGAGTGGGTTTTTTTTGAGCCAAGGCCGGCCCTGCTGCCAGAGCGATAGCGATGGTAAACAGTACTGATCGAAATATAAGTATCATAGTTGCCTCTTGACGTAAGTTGGTCGTTAAATTTGATGATGATTGTGTAAATTAGCTCTTTAGCTATCGAGACCAGCAGCAGTCACTGGTGGCCGATTCGAGGGACCCTGCCAAAAGGCTATCAGCCAATGCTTTATTGCCCTGCCGACTAAATAGTTTACGGGCGTGATTACTAAGGTGATGACGGTCGCAAACAAAATGCCGAAACCCAGAGATACGGCCATTGGGATCAGGGCTTGAGCTTGGGTGCTCTGATTCATCATTAGCGGCAGCAGGCCCACAAACGTCGTTAGCGAGGTAAGTATCACCGGTCGAAATCTGGTCTCGCCTGCGGTAAGAACCGCATCCATAAGTGGCATGCCTTGTTTGCGCTTTTGATTAATATAATCAACCAGCACTAGGCTGTCGTTTACCACAATGCCGGTAAGGCCGAGCATACCCATAATACTTAACATCGAAAAGGAGAGCCCCATCACATAGTGACCAATGACTGCGCCGACAATTGCCAATGGAATAATCGACATTACCACTAATGGTTGGCCAAATGACTTGAATGGAATTGCTAGTAGAGCATAGATAAGCACAATGACCAATATGAAGCCTAACGCAAAGCTGGCGTTGGCATCATTTTGGCTTTCGGCTTGCCCCGCCATCTGATAGCTTATATCCGGCTCGTAGATGAATTTTTCATCAAGAAATTTGATCAAGTCCGCACGAATCACATTGACGTCATAGTCGGTCGAATCTATATCTGCGTTTATCGTTATCGAGAGGAGTTGATTATCTCTATAGATCGAACTTGCGCCTTGTGATGGAATTAGATTGGCGAGTTCGAATAGAGGAATGGTTTCGCTGCCGGAGGTGCTTAT
>JAWUZB010000121.1:0-27841 GCA_034110505.1 Gammaproteobacteria bacterium | reverse complement strand
TTGCTTCCGGTGTCTATGGGCAATTTATCTGGATTGACCCAGCGCGTAACTTAGTCATTGTAAAGACATCAGCTGACAACGATTTCTCAACACGTTATCGAGAAACAGCCGCTGCCTTTGAGGCAATTTCTCAAGTTTATGACTAGCACCGGCTAAAAGCGACCAGGTAACGGTTTGTTTGAGGCTTAAACGGGCGTGCTTGTACCTGCATATGTGCTAACGTTACTGGGTAAATTAGCTAAGCTGGAAGCGACTAGGGGAATTAATTTTGTCAGAGATAAAGAGAATTGCGTTACTAATTGATTGCGATAATGTAAGCCATAATGCTATCGAAGGAGTTCTTGAGGAACTCGCTAAGTACGGCACCGTTAACGTCAGGCACGCGCACGGCGACTGGAACAACCCGTCACTGTCTGGCTGGATTGAACGGCTACATCCGAACGCGATTCGACCGATGCAACAGTTCGCTTACACCACCGGTAAAAACGCCACCGATTCGGCCATGATTATTGATGCTATGGACATACTCTATAGCAACAGTATCGATGCTTTTGCGTTAATGACCAGCGATAGCGACTTCACCCCGTTGGTACTTCGGATTCATGAGAATGGCTTGCCCGTCTATGGCTTCGGCGAGAAGAAAACCCCGAAGCCGTTTGTAAACGCATGCTCTCCGTTTATATTCACCGAGAATCTGATGGTCGACAATGAAAAGAGTGAGGGTGTAGAAAAACGTAACAAAAAGACTAAATCAGCATTGCGCAAAAATTCAAAATTGGTGAAATTACTGAGAACAGCAGTTGAGCAAACATCCGGCGATGATGATTGGGCGCACATGGGTCGTGTGGGAAGCTATGTTTCCAACAACAATAGCTCTTTTTCAGCGATCAATTACGGTTATAAGAAGTTAAGCGACTTAATTCGAGCGATTGATATATTTGAAATTGAGATGCGTAACAATGGCTCGGCCTTATACATCAAGGACTTGCAAAAGGTGCTTTGAAGTAGGAGTTTATTAACCCTATGTGGCGTAATGATAGCGAAATTTCGGCCTAATATTTTTTTTTAAAAAACTTGCGACCTTATACGACTTTAATGCATCTTAAGGTTATGCAGCCTAGAAATGGATCCATCCAACACCAGCGCTTTCAGATACAAGTATCAGAGCAAGTGCTGAAGAAAGCCATACGCGGCGACCGCGAAGCTCATTCTGTGCTGTATCAAACATATTCAAATGCTGTATATACCTTAGCATTTGGTATTTGCGGCAGCCAACAATGTGCTGAAGATGTACTGCACAACACTTATATTAAACTGCTTAAAAATCTGCCATCTTTTGAAGGCCGAGCACCTCTAGGTATGTGGCTAAGGCAAATAGCCGTCAACGAGAGTTTGATGTATTTACGTAAGCATAAAAAGCACAAAGCGGTGATATCGTCTGATCAGTACGATCACATTGAAGACTATCAAGACCGTGACTACGATGACGCTTACCCGGCTTCCTCGGTTGATTTTACTCATCGGCTTGACAACCAAAGCGATATGCATGGTTTGTTAAATAAACTGCCAGAGGATATGCGTTTGGTTTTATGGTTGAAAGAAGTTGAAGGCTACACACACAATGAAATTGCAACTCTGGTAAATAAGACGCCGAGTTATTCAAAATCAGTTGTTTCGCGCGCGCTACAATTTTTGCGAGAGCGTACAGCACTAAACGATGATCTAAGTTATTCAGTAGGTGAACATTAATGCATGCGACTAACGACCAACTATTAGAAATTATAGATGGACAGCAAAGCCCCCTGCGCGAGCATCTGGCTGAGTGTAAACAATGCCAAATTGAGCTTGCTGAGCTGCAGTCATTCCAGTCTGAAATAGGTCTGCAGATGTTTGATGCAGCCGACAAAGTGCCGAGCCATGATGTTTGGAATAGAATCCAAAGCAGCTTAGACCAAGAGAGTGAACTTTTGGAGCTGCAAGGTATTAACCAAAGGACGAGTAATGTCGTTAGCCTAGCGGCGGTACCACAACCGTCTTTAAGCCGACCTATTTATGCATTAGCCGCTTCAATCGCCTTTGTTGGCATAGTTTCGATATTTATGTTTTCACAACAACAAAACTCTCAAACTCAAATTTTGCAGGCTAGCTTGAATGAGTTAATGCTCAACTCTCGTGGTCTTGAGCATGTACTGCACAGAGTCGCTGATCAAAATCAAGGATTGAGTGTTGCTAGCCAGAAAGCCGCTGATCGCCTTTATTGGCGCTTGACTTATGTTGACCAATTGATCAATCAGGCCAGTCCAGAAAATACTGAGCGAATGGAGGTCTTGTGGAGCAATCGTATTGAGGCTCTAAACGCATTAAATCAAATTTATTATCAGCAAGAAAGTACGCTGAACACATCAGAAATTTAGGTAAATATAATGTTTAAAATTAGCCATTTAGTGAAAACCGCCATTCTTAGCGGGGTTGTTTTTATAGCCACGACGTCAACTTCCTTTGCCGGCTTCAGCGAAGAGGAGCTGAGGCAAGAGCTTAGTTATCTAGCCATACAGCTGCTAGATTTGAGCGGCAAAGATAGCGTCACAGTTGAACAACCAGCCTACATGAAGCCTTTCATTGGTATTTGCTCTGACCTGCTGCCCGAGGGCGTGAAATTAACCTGTATCACACCAGGCCACAATGCCTCGAAAGGGGGGCTGAAAACGGGCGACTTGCTGATCTCGGTTAATCAAATCGACATGACTGGTTTGAGCAAACAAGATCATAAAAATGCTTACTTTAGTGTCGCCAAGACGATGAAAACCGGTGACAAGTTGGCTATCAAGCTGATGCGTAAAGGACAGCCTCAGTCGGTTAACGTAACCGTTGGAGCGATTAGTCACCCAGCCTATACCCTAACGGTCAAAAAGAAATAATTTTACTTTTTAGTGAGTCGAAAATTTAGGACTCGCCAGCACGATTAGTAATAGCAAGCCTACAGACAAGGATGATAGTAGGCCACCCCCATAGCTAATCATCTAGAGCAGTCAAATGCCATTGCCTATCTACTTGCCTAAGCTATCCACCCCTCTAGCACGTATTTTCTGATACCGAGACCGAGACCGGGCCAAGGTGTCAGCGCGGCGACAGCATCTTCAGCGGATGTTCCGAGTAAATGGTAAGCTCATAAAGTTAGCCGCCGGTGCCGCATCTATGTGTCGCTGAGGGTAATTAAACTATCAGCACTGGGAGTTAATCGTGAATACAATTGGTCTGATTGGTGGCATGAGTTGGGAAAGTACCTTGAGCTACTATCAAGCGATTAACCTTGGCGTTAAAGATCGTCTTGGTGGTCTGCACTCTGCCAAACTGGTAATGGTCAGTGTTGATTTCGCGGAAATTGAGAAAATGCAGCATCTTGGTGATTGGCTGGCGACGGCTGGCATTCTTATTGAAGCCGCTAGAAGCCTAGAGGCGGCAGGCGCCGATGGTTTTATTATTTGTACTAACACGATGCACAAGGTAGCTGATCAAGTCGCCGCGGAGGTTTCTATTCCTTTGCTGCACATAGCGGATACCACGGCTAATGTGTTAAAACGAGATGGGCTGAGTAAGGTTGGCTTATTGGGAACCAGTTTTACCATGGAGCAAGAGTTCTATAAGGGTCGGTTAGCCGAGAACGGGTTCGATGTATTGGTACCGAATCAAGAGCAAAGGGGCTTAATCCATTCGGTGATCTACCAGCAGCTTTGCGTTGGCAATATTAGGCTTGAGTCAAAACAAGCGTATCTAGAAATCGTACAAAATTTGGCTACGCGCGGTGCTCAAGCGGTGATTCTAGGCTGTACTGAAATTGGTTTATTGATTCAACAAAGCGACACAGACATAGCGCTTTACGATACTACTAAAATACATGCCGATGCCGCGGTCGAGTTTGTTCTTGGGCCGAAGCCTACTTTATAATGGCCGATATCGTTTTTGAATCATTGATGGGCTCGCTCGGCTTGTGTCTCGATTGTGCTGCCGCTATGTTAGTCAGGTGTTTACCGCGATTCATTAGCCCATTCGGCGGCTAGCAATGGTTGCACAAGGGTATGCACTGCTTATGTCTTTGTTCGAGTTCTTCCTGCATCGAGAAAATAAATATAATGAGAGTTTAATTTACTGTGTTAAATGAATTTGTTGGCGCTGTTAACGGTGTGCTTTGGACTCACGTCTTAGTCTATCTATTAATTATAGCGGGTCTCTGGTTTACCTTTCGCTTGGGCTTTCTTCAGTTCCGTAGTTTTGGGCATATGTTCAGTTTGCTTAGAACCAGCCGAGGATCAGACGGATCTGGAATAAGCTCGTTTCAAGCACTGTGCACTAGCCTCTCAGCAAGAGTTGGTACAGGTAACCTCGCTGGCGTCGCCATTGCAATCTCACTCGGCGGGCCGGGTGCGGTGTTTTGGATGTGGGTTATTGCCTTACTGGGTATGGCCACAGCGTTCGCTGAATCAACCTTAGCCCAGGTCTATAAAGTAAGAGACCGCAACGGCGAGTTTCGCGGTGGCCCAGCCTACTATATTAAACAAGGCTTGAATCAACCCTGGTTAGCGGTACTGTTCTCAGTGTCGCTATTGTTTGGTTATGTGTGCGTATTTAGTGCCACTCAAGCTAACACTATTGCCGATGCATTGAATCATAGTTTTGCCATATCAGAGGATGTCACGGCGATTGCCCTAGTCGTATTTGCTGGCATTATCGTGGTTGGTGGTTTGCGTTCTATTGCTCGCTTCTCTGAAGTGGTTGTGCCGCTAATGAGTTTTGCTTTTGTGGTTACTGCGCTCGGCATAAGCATCATAAATATAAGTGAGGTGCCGCGCATATTGGGCCTAATTGTGAGCTCTGCTTTTGGCATGCAGGAAGCTGGCGCAGGCACTTTTGCCGCGGCATTAAAAATCGGCATACAACGTGGATTGTTCTCTAATGAAGCCGGTGCCGGGAGCGTGCCTCAAGCCGCGGCTAGTGCATCACCAAAGCCGAATCATCCAGTGGTACAAGGTTATATTCAAATGCTTGGGGTGTTTATTGATACGCTAATTATTTGCAGCTGTACCGCTGTGGTTATTTTGTTGGCCGGTGATCTAGGCCAAGGAACAACCGAAGGCATTGCCATTACTCAGGCTGCAATGGGCGTTCACCTTGGTTGGTTCGGTGGCTATTTTGTGGCAATTGCGATAACGCTATTCGGTTTTACCTCAATTGTTGCTAACTACGCTTACGCTGAAAGTAATTTGCACTTCTTTCATCTGGACAGCAAAATTGGCAGATCCATCTTCACCGTGATTTTTCTCGGCATGATGTTCTTGGGTACCAAGCTAGAGTTAAAAACGATGTGGGCAACTGCCGACATGGCATTTGGTTTTATGACCTTAATCAATGTAATAGCGGTTTTAGCATTGAGCCCCACAGTGATATCTTTACTAAAAGATTACCGGATCGCTAAAAATCATCAAGAGTTAACGTTTTCGCCTGACGACTGCGATGTTCAAGGTCAGACTGAAAAAGGAGTCTGGCATTAAAGCATAATGTTTGGAATATTTTTATTATTGATATATGCTTTATAAATCAAGTATATATTAAGGCTTTAGTCATGAGTGAATCAAATTTGGCGACCGATTTTTTAGTCGGTCAATCGTTTTTGCACAGTAAGTTGCAGAGAAAAGTCGACGGGCAATTGAGTGTGCACGGCATCAGTTTTACTGAGTATCAGATAATGCATTATCTGGCGAAAGCACCAGAGCAAACCATGCGCCGTATTGAATTAGCCGATTGTGTGGGGATTAGCGCATCAGGAGTGACGCGCTTGTTGGCGCCTATGGAGAAGAACCATATTGTAGAAAAACGCTCCAACCCACGAGATGCGCGTGTGAGTCTGGTTAAGCTATCCGAGCCAGGTAAGGTCTTATTTGAAGATGCCAGTATTAGCTTTAGTTATTGTGCTCAAAGCTTAACATCGGCGTTAAGCACTAAGCAGCTAGAAAGCTTGATTGACCTTTCTAGCCGCCTAATATCTTAGCGGCCTCGAGTCAAGCGCAGCACCTTACCCGGTTAGGCTTTGAGCGGAACATAAACTCTGTGTTATTGCTTTTTAGCGTGATTAGTCATGACTGTAAAGCAATGCCTTGATTGTCAATTTTCTCGAAAGCCAGAGATAATTTAGACGTAATCAGAGGTTTCTTAGCTAGATCGCGGTCAGCGTCAGAGGCAACAAGTCAGATGGTTTGCCAATTGGCGCCGGTGCGTATGGCATTTAATAACCTGGTTCGACACTAATTCGATAGTTTTTTAATAAATGGAAAAGTATTAGCTTGACCTGAAGTTCAGCAAACTTAATACCCAAGCATTTGTGCGCACCACCACCGAATGGTATCCAGGCATGTTTGTGGTTACGATCTTCAGCACGCTCCTTATTAAAGCGATCGGGGTCGAATTTGTTTGGTTCTGACCAAATTTCAGGCATACGATGGGTGAAATAAGGGCTTACAAATACCTGCTCACCCTTTTTGATCTCGTAGCCTTCGAACTGACAGTCTTTGATCGCGGCACGAGGAATTGTTGGTAGCGGCGGATACAATCGAAGCGCTTCTTTTAGTACTAAACCGGCGGCGTCGAATTCTGGCATTTCCGAGTAATTTAGAGTGTCGCTACCATGTGCTTGAATCTCTGCGCGAATTTTATCTTGCCACTCTGGGTTTTTAGCCAGAGCAAAACAAACACTTGAAAGCGAGCTTGTAGTGGTATCGTGAGCGGCCATCATTAAGAAAATAATGTGGTCGATGATGTCTTGTTTGCTAAAGCCTTGGCCGTCGTCGCTTTGCGCGCGACTTATTTCGGCAAACATATCAGTTTCATCTGATTGCTGTTTGGCTTCTACACGAGAGCCGAAGTATTGCTCCAGAAAGGCTCGACCGGTCAAACCTTTTTGATATTTGTTACCGAACATTGGGTAACGCACTACGACCATTGAGGCATCGACCACGTCGACAAAAGCGGTGTTTACTTTGCCGGCTTCATTACTCAGTGTTTCACCAATGAATATCTTAGAGGCAAGGCTTAACGTAAGGTCTTTGATCGCTGGGTAGAAATGAAAGTCTTTCTGCAAACCCCAGCCCGCCATGGTAGAGGCTATATCGGGGTTCATGCTCTCTACATATGATTCGAGTGCGTGTGACTTGAACGGCGCGCCCATCAACCTTCGGTGGTAACGGTGCTCATCACCATCGCGTAACATTAGTCCATTTGGAAATAATTTGTTGAGCGAAATGTTCCATGCTTTGCGGCTAGAAAAATTCTTATCTCGATCGAGTAAAACAAACTCATTACCCTCAGGGCTGAGCAGATGAATTGCCCTAGTGCTGAGAAAATTATTGTAGTAGACAGGGCCATATTTTTGATGCATCTCATCAAATAGGTGATTACAATTTTTGATAAAACGAAACACATGACCAAATACGGGCAAGCCGTTTTCGCCAGGGATGGATTTCAAGGGAGCGGTCATAAGAGCATATCTAATAGAATTCTAATGGACATAATGTATACCATGTAGAGTAGGTTGGTGTGAACGAAGGTTTTGATCACCTGAGGTTCAGGTAACCATTTTTTCGATCTATTAAGCATAGTTTGCTACTCTGTTGTTAACAATAAAAAATAGTTAGCTAGCAATGAATGATATTGAAGAAAATAAGAATTACGTTACCCACTACGCCTTCAAAGTAAACGATTCGCTATTAGGTAAGGCCTTGGCCAGTCCCACGCGCCGTCTATTATCGCTTTTGGTTGATTTATTAGTGGTTGCTTGGTTGACCTTTATGAGTGCTACGGTAATGGCCGCCTGTGTTTTTATAGTCTCGGTTGTTGGCTTGATTAAGTCTCGCAAAAACGACGTTGGCGATGCCACTAAGTCTTTTGTACCACGAATTTTGATTGTCGCGATGGTGATATCGTCGATTGTTGTTGGCGCTAGCCTGCTTAGCTTCGACTCCGAACCTGACGCATCAACGATAACGTCGGTTGCGGAACAACAAGTCGATAGTGCACCGCAGAGTGATCGAGACGTCAGCACCGAGCAAAAGTTGGATATTGTTACTTGGCTTCAAGACGCACTGATCAATTTTGGTTCGGGTTTTGGTTGGGCTGCAATCTATTTTAGTGTTTTTACCGCGTGGTTTCGTGGGCAAACTGTCGGCAAACTACTATTTCGCATACGTGTGCTTAAAATCGATGGCAAGGAATTAAGTCTATGGGAAAGTTTTGAGCGTTACGGTGGTTACAGTGCTGGTTTGGCAACAGGTCTACTGGGATTTTTACAAGTTATCTGGGACCCCAATAGACAAGCAATTCATGACAAAATCGCTGAGACGGTAGTACTTGATCTTACTAAGGCTGACCGAGTTTTATAAATCCCCGCATGTTGATTGACCAAAGAGTTTGCTGTTAAAGACTATCCAGGAACCGCTATGCCAAAAAAAATCGTTATTAAGACCGTTAAAAATAGCACCAGTGTGAGCGACTATTTAAATAGTATTGAACCTGCCTCGGCACGCCAAGATGCAAAAAAAACTAGCGTCGCTTTTTAAGCAAGTCACCGGTGTAAACGCCAAAATGTGGGGAACCAGCATTATTGGTTATGGCGAGCACTTCTATTATCGAGCTAACGGCGACCAGGGTAGTATGTGCGCCACTGGCTTTGCTATTCGAAAAAGTGGACCTGTGCTTTACATCATGGCGAGCTACAAAAACTGTTATCTCAATTAGGTCCGTACAAGCTTGGCAAGTCGTGTTTATACCTTAAAAATCTAGACGCCGTCGATTTGCAAATACTCACGCAATTAATCACATTGGGTCTGGACCATGTTAAATCGACTTAGGCGCTAAGAATTTAGTCACAGACACGAATTTTGTTTATGATGGATGGAAATAGATCCCCGAAAAATAGGAATGCTGAATGCTTTACTCAAACAATATTATTGAAGAACTTAATGTACTTTCATTGTTTAATCTGGACACCGACTTAGAAGGAATAAAAGTACATAGCTCAGCCGGCGAATCGAAAGTTTCAGCGGCTAAACGTTTATTTGATAAAGGGCTAACCTCACAGATTGATGGCGGATATTTAACCAGCCTCGGACGCACTGCTGCCGAGCATGCGCAAGGCTTATTGCAGATTTTAAAGTAGCCTGGTTATATTGTGCTTAATCGCGACTCAGAATCGAGCGCGGTTTTACCCAAAGCCAACTGACAAGCACTAGCCCTCCAAAGCTCGTGTAGGCCAAGGTAAATACCCATGCCGGCAAGTCGTAGTAAAGAATGCTACTAAGCCAGTGAGAGATGAATGAACCGCTATAGACCTGCTGTCCAGCTTGCGAGCGTAACCACATTTCTAAACGGGTTAATGGACAAGCAACCCCAGCCCAAGCTTGCGTAACCACAACCCCTATACAGATCAAGTGGCTTAGTCTGAACCAAGGGTTAGTAACCCAACGCCATTTCATCGCGCCGCCGACTAAGGTCGTCAACAAGCCGAGTATCACAAACACAACGACCAAGACGTGGATTAATAAAACCGCGTCGGCAAGTATTAGATAGCTCTGGGTGTTCATCGCTTCAGGACTCCGCTAATTTAGCTAGTAACTTTTTTTATTGTTATTGATAGTGTATTCGCAGGCCTAGGCGGAGACTGTGCTCTTAAAGAAATGGCAATATTTTAGCTGTTGAAATTGCTCGCTAAGGTAAACCAGCTGAAGAAGCTATTTGAAAATTTGTCGAAAATGTAGGCTTTAGAGTTCAATAAGACTGAGCAAGGCGGTAAACTCATTGTACCCTACGCTTAAAGCCTAGTTGCCTGATGCGTCAACTAAGATCTTCTATTTCTATGCAAGTACTTTTTCTAACCAACCAAGCTTCATACCATCAAATGCATTTTGCAAGAGCGATGGCCGCCGAGCTTGGTGAGGCTAATTTCCGGATTGTATTTCAAAAGCCAACTAGTGCAGCTAGAGCTGAGATGGGTTGGAAAGATGATTATACCGAGCCGACTATCCTACGGTTTTGGCAATCGGCGGCTGAAGTAACGCGCTGGATTGACCAAGCTGATGTGGTAATTCAGGGGCGCTTCCCAATTAAGTACTTAAAGAAACGTATAAACTCAGGAAAACTGACCTTTGCCTGCCAAGAGCGGCTGTGGAAAAAACGCCCAACTCTAGGCCGTAAGTTGTCGAGATTAGGTCACTTTTATAAGAATTATATCTCAGTCAATAAGCCGAACTATCATTTCCTCGCTATTGGTGGCTTCGCTGCGCAGGATTTAAATCAATTGGGCTTTTTCAAAGGCCGTAGCTGGCAATTCGGCTACTTTATTGATGCTCCAGAATATCAGCCACGACCACAACGAGAGTCTGTCGAGCTACTCTGGTGCGCTCGCTTAAGTGAGGTGAAGCAACCCAGTATGGCCCTCGATATTTTAGCTGGATTGCAACAGCGAGGTATTAAGACAAAACTTACGATGATTGGCGACGGGGTATTGCGAGGTTCCTTAGAAACCGAGATCGAAGCGCGAGGCCTAGGTGCGTCGGTTCGTCTCACTGGTTGGCAGACGCAACAGCAGGTGCGCACTTATATGGGTCAAGCAGACCTGTTTTTGATGACCAGTCATCACGGCGAGGGTTGGGGTTTAGTTGTCAATGAAGCTCTAAGTTATGGATGCGGGGTGGTTGCGAACCAGGAGCTTGGTTCGGCCATCTGTTTGATTGAACAAGGCGTCTCTGGCGTGCTGTATTCTGAGCAGAATCTCAACTCAAAACTTGATGATTTAGCTAGTATGGGCCGTCAAGCGATACTGGCAATGGGGCAGGCTGGCAACTTAATAATGCATGAAAGATGGTCTAGTGAGGTTGCGGCTAAGCGAACTATTGCTTTATCTAAATGCTTACTCGAAGCATCACCGGCGATGTCTAAACAACTTTTTGACAACGGAGTCGCTAAGTTTATAGGCTGATTATCGAGCTGAAAACGTCAGCGGCTTGTACATGCGTTGAACACTTAGACGTGTTAACGTTCGAGCAACTTATTTAAGGATATGTCTGTATGAATAATTCAATTATTAGCCGCATTTTGATAGCGGCAAGTTTGTCTGTGAGTGCTTCGAGCGCCTTCGCTTGGGGCGAGCGCGGTCACGATTTAATAACTCGAGTTGCAGTGCAAAACTTGCGCGCAATGTCGGATGATAATCAAGCATTAGTTAAACCGTTTGTGGCTCGCGATCACATGCTTGGGCATTTATCTAATACTCCAGATATTGTTTGGCGTGCGCCTTACATGTCTGATCTTGAACGTAAAGAAAACTATACTACCCACTTTATCAATCTAGAAAAGGTCTATCAGGGCGTGACACTCTGGAGCGACCTACCTGAAGACTTTGGGGTTTATAATAAAGATGCTCAAGCCAATGGTCATACCGCTGTAGAGGTTGGCACCGCTCCATGGCGAGTTATGCAGTTGTACAAGGGTATGGTTGATGCACTGGTGCTCGCAGGTCAAGCGGAAGATAAAAAAGCCCTAGAAGAAAGTGTTAATCAAGCGCTATTAATGGCCGGAATTATGAGTCATTTTGTTGGTGATCTATCTAACCCTCATCACACCACGGCGAACTATGATGGCCAGCTAAGTGGTCAACGTGGTTTGCACGCTTATTTCGAAAGTCAGGTGGTCGCTGAATTGCCATTTGAACTAATTGCTCGGATTGAAAAGCGAGCTAAAAAGAACTGGCTAAAAGCTTATTCGAAATCTGAGCAAAAGATGATTTTGTCAGATCCAAAAAAACTAGTTTGGGCTTTATTGGCTAATAGCCATAGCCGACTCTCTGTCTTGTTAAAGCTTGATAGGTCTTACTCATTATTGCAAGAAAGCGACGAAGAGAGAGTCCGAGCAAAACGTAAGCCTGTGACGAAAACAGCTAAGCGTTATGAGAACTTTGCGGTAGAGCGCCTAAGTGTCGGCGCCTCAGCGCTATCGCAACTATGGTTCTTGGCCTGGCAGCAAGCCGGTGCTCCAGATCTTTCGACGTATCGTAGCTATGGTTACCCCGTCAAGCCGGATTTCATACGGCCCGACTATCTGCTCGATTAAACAATATACGGCGAACGAATAGGCACAAAAAAGGCCGAGTCAGTTTCCTGACTCGGCTTTTTTTGTTATCGCTGTTGTGTACTACAACGGCACTCTAACTAACTTACCACTCTGCAGAAAGCTGTACATACAGCAAGCGGCCGCGTGGATCGTGAGTTCGAGAGTCAAAACCGCCATTGGTGAATACTTGTGGAGGTTGCTCATCACTCAGGTTAGTCACACCGATAGTTGCTGAATAGTTCTCAGCTAGGTTGAAATTAACCTGTGCGTCAATCGAACTGAATGAGTCGACTTCAAGATCGTTTTGGTCATCAGTATAAGAATCAATATATCGATAGGCAAGACGACCAGTGAAGCGTGAACCCGCATACTTAATACCCGTGGTGTAGCGGGTTTCAGGTGCTGGGCTACCAAAGTTTGTGAAGTTACGGTTGCCCGCGCCCTCTACTTGGCCTGCTTGTGGATCGTTTATATCGTAATTGAAGACTTGGGTGTAATCCAAAAATGGTGTAATGATGCCTGCACTAGTTTCAATGTCGTAGTTGGCGGCAATATCAAGACCGTCTGTTTCAATGCTTGAGGCATTAACGTAGTCAGTGAAAACAAACAAGATTGTGCCCGCTGGGCTACGCACAACACGTGGACCAGTTGGATCAGCATTAACAATTGCCTGAAAGTTTTCGGCGATAATCGCGTCGGTAAAATCAAAACTCCAGTAGTCGACATCTAGACTAAAGTTGCCTGGATTGAATGACACACCAAGGTTAAACGCTTCGCTTTCTTCCGGTTGAATATCTCTTCCGCCGGCGCCTGGATCAAGATTTCGTACCGCTGCAAACGCAGTACCACCCAGTGGGTCGGATACTTGGTTCAGTGAGGTTCCCTGACCATTGGTCTGAAATTGACTTGGTGCACGGAAGCTGCTCGAAAGACTTGTTCGAAACGAAAGTTCATCAGTCGGACGATACAAGAGTGACACTTTAGGGTCGATTGTATCGCCGATGTTGCCACCATAATCCTCATAGCGAATCGCTGCACCTAAGTCTAGCTTAGGTGTAATCGGAATAGAGGTCTCAGCGAAAACCGCGACAATGTCGCGATCAGCTTCGAAATCTGCACTACCAATGATAAATGCGAAGCCATCGTTGTTTGATATGTCATCAAAATTTCTAGAAAAATCTTCTTTTCTGTACTGAGCTCCGACCGCTAAGCCGATTGGGCCCGAGGCTGTAGAACCGATGCTGCCAGATAGAACCGTATCTAACACGATGAGTTCTGATCCGCTGTCGATTGTTTGCGTGCCGATTACGAAGTCAAGTAGCGCCGGGTCGTTCGGAAGCGCATTAAAACTAGTTGAGAAAGGGTTGAAGAATTGACAAGGCCCTTGCCCACGAGTGCCGGTAGCTGGATCGCAGCCTGCGCCGCCTAAACCGTTCAAAGCATTTGAAAAACGCTCAGTAACCGTGTCCTCAGTTGAGGTGATATGGTCATTTTTTGAATAGCTAAGACCAGTATCATATTGCCAGTTGTCAGAACCTCTGAATGCACCACTTAGCTCTGCGCTTAGGCGAAATGTATCAGATTCAGTGGTTGAGGGAGATACTGTACCGCCATTACCGCTGGCTCGACCAAAGAATAGGATCGGTCCAAGGCTTGCTGGAAATACATTTCCTGGGTTATCCACAGGCACCACTGCACTGCCTAGCTGAAGGAACGGAAAGGTAGGCGAGTTGCCACGTAAAGCTTCATTCTTGGCATAGGTCGCTTCAACCCGAAGCACGTCGCCGTTGTCGAAATCATGCGTCATCGAACCGAATAAATTAATCCGTTCTTCCTCCGGCACTAATGTAAAGAAGTCACCAAAATCAAAGCCACAAAAGCCGGCTTGAAATGGAAGGCCAATCGAGTTAATGATTGGCTGTAGGTCAGCCCTTGGTAGTGGCGTACCGCCCTCTGAGGCACAGCCCGTAGGGTCAATAACCGGTAATGCTCCGAATAAGAAGAAGGCACCAGGATTGCCAAGCGATGAGGTGTCGTCTCGGGCCCGGCTGAGGCGACGTTCACTGGTGGTTAGCTCGCTCCGATCATAATAACTTGCGGCAACGACGTAATCTGTTTTGTCGGTTCCCCAGCCAAATTTAGCTTCTAGAGTTAAATCCTCTTGATCGCCTTGTTCTGTAAGTTCGGCATAGCGTATGTTAACCGCTGAGCCTCTGAAGTCGTTATCAGTAATAAAGTTGACAACACCAGCTACCGCATCGGTACCCTAAATAGCGGCGGCGCCATCTTTTACGATTTCGACTCGTTTAATCGCTATTTGAGGTACCAATGCGTTGGTATCAACAAAATTTACGCCATCGTTCGTTAGGGCGGCGGTATTTACTTGTCGGCGACCATTTAGAAGTACTAATGTAGAAGCAACACCAAGGCCGCGAAGGTTGAAGTTTGATGTGCCAACCGAGCCATTTTGCGTAAACGCATCAGGATTGTTTTGCGACCCAGCATTAATGGTCAGGTTCTGTACGATGTCGCCAATATTGCCTGCACCGATATCGGAAATGAAATCGGCACCTAACACGGTAGTCGGCGAAGGTACGTCACCTTGACGTAATCGGCTTAAATACGTGCCGGTAACCACTACTTCTTCAAGCGTAGTCTCAGCGCTGCTTTGAGCGTATGTGTGGGTAGGTAAAAACGCCGCAATAGCAAGTGCAATGGCACCGAGTTTAAACGTCGATTTATGAAGTTTTGAGGGCACTGGCCCTAATGAAAAGAGTTCTTTCATTGCTTGTCTCCTTATG
Source organism: Gammaproteobacteria bacterium (assembly GCA_034110505.1). GTDB lineage: Bacteria > Pseudomonadota > Gammaproteobacteria > Arenicellales > Arenicellaceae > Arenicella. The sequence continues at coordinate 12,890 of JAWUZB010000121.1, read as the reverse complement.
GTTGATGTTATTTTTAAGTACGGTTCTTATGATGTTTCATGACCGTTAACTTTGGTTATATCAGGTTTCTATTCATGTGTGTAAAAAGACTGACCCAATTGCATAATGATTGAATCACGAGAATATTATGTGAAGCTCAATTGTAGCCGTAAATATCCTCTACTTTTAACCGGCAATGGCGCACAAAAGGCCTAATTATTCGTCTGAAAAAAAATGCTATGCTGAGACTTGATTTACTTAATGACAACTTATGATGAAAAAATATATCGCTGCATGGGCACTTTCGGGGCTTTTATTTAGCCCGCTTGTTAAAGCAGATGACTCCTCTTCGTGGAGAACTCCTAAGGCTGACTCTGTGTTGATAATGCAGCTAGATGAGGGCCAAGTAGTGATTGAGTTGGCGCCACAATTTGCGCCAAAGCATGTCGCCAATATTAAGCAACTAGTAAGCGACGGCTATTTTGACGGCTCTAAAATTCTTCGTTCACAAGATAACTATGTGGTGCAATTGGGGGACCCAGCAGAGGGTTCTGATCAAGCGAAGTCAATTGGTAAGGCTAATCCAGCCTTAGATGTTGAGTTCTTTCGGGACATTGGCGAGGTTAATTTTGAGATGATTGAAAGTCGTGATGCATATGCCGCCGAAGTTGGTTTCGTCGACGGTTTTCCGGCCGCTAGTGACGGTAAGCGAACATGGTTGGCTCACTGTTATGGCATGCTAGGGGTGTCGCGTGGCATGGCGGCCGACAGCGGTAACGGCTCTGGTCTGTATGTTGTGACAGGTCACGCACCTAGACACCTTGATCGTAATGTAACTTTAGTCGGTCGAGTGATTGAGGGTATGCCTCGATTAAGCAGTTTGCCGAGAGGCACAGGTGAGCTGGGCTTTTTCGAAACCGTTGCAGAGCATGTGTCGATCAAGACTATAACGCTGGCCAACTCGTATCATGGCAAGACTGTTTCAATGCAAATCATGGACACTAATAGCACTGCGTTTAAGCAGCATATCGCAAAGCGCACGACGCGATCCGAAGAGTGGTTCTTAGAGTCGACAGGTAAAATTGAACTTTGTAATGTTGGTGTGCCGAGCCGATAACGAGAGGATTCTCACCTTACGGAAGGTAATTGTGGTTATTTCTCAAGTTAAGTTAAATAGTGCGTTTTTAGATAGACACTAGCTACGCTACTTAAATTCCGGTAAAACGATGGCTAATAAAGCGGCAAAGCTCGAGCGAGAATCACAATTAAATCATTGCGCCATCGTTACTCAACAGCGCGCTATATAGCAAAAAAATGAGTTACCCAATTGATGATGATGTAAAACACCGTAAAGCCAATGGTGAATGCGATTGCGCTAAGTATCGCGGCAATAATGATCATTAGCCCGTCACGTTCCAGCAAGCCTAAGGCAAAACAAATAGTTGCTAGCGCTGGCGGAAAATTGCTAAACGGGAATGGTATAGAAACGACAATACCTAAAAAAAGAATTACTAAGCCAATTAATCTCCGAGCCAATCGATTGCTTAGCGACGGCCATCTTGGAACCACCAATGTTTCCAGTCGTTCAACTCCGCGACTTATCATAACGCCCCACTTTTGCAAACTGGCGACGCCGACTTGGCGTTGTTGAATGAAATTTGGAAACACCGGCGCAGGCAAGCCCATGAATAGCTGAAATGCGGGCACCACCATGGCGATACCTGCGAACACCGAGATACCGGGCACCATGGCTAATAATGCCAATATCAATAGCACCCCACCAAAGGATCTACGTTGAAACTGCATCATTAGATCGCCAATACTGACATGTGTGCTGTCGATCGCGTTGAGTGTTTCCGCCAGTAGCGCCGAGGTCTTGATACTACTAGTATCCGCCTCATTCGGGTCGGCGGCGTTTTTATGATCCATTCGGTTTGTGCCTTAGCACAGCGTATAGCGATATCATCTTCAGTCTGGTGGCGTTTAATAACATCTGCGAATCAACCGAGAATACGTTCTCTTTGGTAAAGTTTTACCGCTACCCAAGCAAGAGCGGCGGCTAATATTGTGCTGCATATCATCGATAAACCGATTAGTTCTAGCGCAATAGTTTCACCCTTTAGCGTCTCGATAATAATCATGCCTTGGCTTAAAGCCGGAACCCACATGTTTGAAGTCGAAGGCTCTGGCGACAAAAAGGCTAATGACATTAATGGTAGCGTCGGTACGAGCATCACCATGCCTAGATATGACTGTGCTTCTTTATGGCTCTTGGTGAACGAGGCGACTAAGATCATTAGCGCACAACCAGCGAACACAAACGGCAAACAGGCGATGAAAATAGTCGCTATTTTACCGATGCCAACCGATATTGAAATTATATCGACCGGCATATAGGCGAACGCCAGTGCCATTCCTGTTAACACCATTAATAAAGTCAACGATGAAAATACGATGGTCGCGCCAAGTTTTGCTAGTAATACAATGTGGCGCTTCACGGGCTGAGTTAGTAGCGGCTCAAGAGACCCTTTCTCGCGCTCACCAGCCGAAGTGTCAATTGCTAAATACAGCCCTCCGGCCATAATAAACATGATCATTAAATACGGTATCATGGTTAAAAATTGGCCACTGCGAGCCTGCGGTGAAGCGACATCGGACAGATTAATACGGATTGGGTAAGCGGCCTCGGGATTAATTCCTCTAGCGCGCAGACGCATTGCGCCTATTTGTCCGCTGTAGCTTCTAATTGCACCTTGGACTGTATTAAAACCGATCTTTTCAAGACCTGTAATTGAACTGTCGTGAATTAATCGTAACGGCGCGGTGGTGCCGTTACGAAATGACTCGGGGTAGTCGTCGCTAATAAATAGAATAACTCTGTGCTCGCCCTTTGAGATAGACTGCTCTGGATCCGCTGGCGGATCGATAATTTCAATATTATTTTGCCTTAGCCAATTTATCAAATTAGGCGCGTATTCGGCACCAACAACGGGTAGTTTTAGCGCTGGGGCATTAACTAAATCAGTTTCGTCTTTAACCGTTTTATCCAAAAACCAGATCAAACCAAACATTAGTACCGGTAAGATTACAATCGATATCCCCAAGGTGGTCAGAGTACGGCGGTCACGTGCGTTGTCGACAACCTCTTTGCGCAGGATAGTCCAAAGGCTAGATAGGTGACTTATTTTTCGAGTATGCATTTAAATCAAGCCCTCTTCAGAACCGATGGCCTTGACGAAGGCATCTTCTAAATTTGATTGCCCGGTATCGTTGCGCAGTTGTTCTGGAGAGCCACTAGCGGCAACCGTACCGTTGGCTATAATGACTATTTCGTCGCACAGAGCGGCAACTTCCTGCATTACATGACTTGAGAATAATACGCAGTGCCCAGCATCTTTTAAACGCTTAATCACTTCACGTAAGCCACGTGTAGCCATAATGTCGAGGCCGTTGGTTGGCTCATCCAGTAAAACGTTCTTAGGGTTATGGACTAAGGCTCGAGCAAGCGCGACCTTAGTTTTTTGACCTTGCGAAAAGCCTTTCGCTCGACGCTCGATAAAGTCATTCATTTCTAGTAGCTCGGCTAACTCACCAATACGCATTTTAAGCTCCTTGCCGGACATGCCGTGCAATTCGCCGAAGTATCGAATGTTCTCATAAGCGGTTAAACGTTCATAAATACCAGCGCCATGAGTCAATACTCCGATTGATGAGCGTACCGCTAATTTATCAACAGTAACGTCTAGGTTATCAATAAAAGCGGTGCCTGCATCGGGTTTAAAGGCGGTATAAAGAATGCGTAAGGTGGTCGACTTGCCAGCTCCATTGGGCCCAAGTAAGCCGGTAATTTTACCATCCTCAGCGCGGAACGATACGCCATCAATGGCCTTTACTGAACCGAAATATTTGCGTAGGTTTGATACTTCAATCATGGCGTAGGCCCAGTAGTGTCAATGAAGAATGGCATTGCGCGTTCGCGCTCAATGCACTCTGATTTAACGTCGTTGAGGTTCGCCTCGTCAATGAAATCTCGAATTAGAAATGGCACGCAACCTCTACCCATGACGCCGTGGCCATGTGACGGCACGACTAGATGTTTTGAGTTACTGAACATGGCGGCGGCTCGTGCACCGTTCGCCGGAGGGGTAACAGGATCAGTCTCTCCTGAAAGAATAAGAATCGGTATGTCGCTATCGAATGCAGCTCGAAAGTCGCTATCGATGACTCCCCTAGGCCAGACCTGACATACCGCCGCGATTCCCTTCACCATGTCGCTACCGAAATAGGTGCCTGAGGTTTGCAGCGTCGCATTTAAGTCGACAAACGGGGCATCCTCGGTACACATTACCGAGTTGTGCATGCCGGTGGCCGTTTCGTTGCCTAATGATTCGGTAAGACTGATACCTTGTGCCGCTAATGGGGCATAGTCGCCATCGTACGCACTAGCGATTAGCATCGGCAATAGCGCAATGCTCTCAGTTGCGTAGGGCATAAATCGAACAGCCGCAAACAAATCGGCCTCGCTGACTGTGTGATCGATTTTCTTGCCGGTCAATGGGTGCGCGATTGAAATCTCAACCGGCCGTTCAATTAAGCGCTGCCTAAGCTGTTCAAATTTGAGTTCAATATCACCGAATTGTTGTAAACAACTGGGTGTTTCAGCGCAACGCTTGACCATTCCATCGAACGCATCTTGTGAGCGTCGCGCTATCTCAGATCCGGCTAAATTCAAGCCAACATCGACTACGCCATCGATGATAAGCGCACGGGTTTGATCTGGGAAGCGTCGTAAGTAGTGTTGCGCTACGCGAGTTCCATAGCTGACGCCGTAAACGGTTAGCCTTTCATATCCCGCTGCTTGACGCACTGCATCAAGGTCTTGCACTGCCACAGAGGTAGTGTAAAAGCGTAAATCGTTATCTTTAAGTTTGGCGACACAGTCTTGAGTTAGTTTAATCGTTAGTTCACGATCAAAACTTATATTCAGCTGATCTTGCTCAGGCTGATCGCATTGAAGCATGTTGGAGCGGCCAGTTCCTCGTTGGTCAACGATCAGTACATCTCGTTTTGCGCGAATAAAATCCAGTGCTTGACGATAACCGATAGCCATATCAATCGATGAGCCACCAGGGCCTCCTTGAATTACCGTAAAGGCGTCGGCTTCGGGCGTTGAAGAACTTGATGGCAGTTTAACCACGAACAGATCAATCGTCTTGCCGTCGGACTGCTTAGGGTCTTCAGGTCGAGTTAGGGTTGCACATTCTGCATCAATCTCGACCGCTCTATGCTTAATTTGGCAGCGTTTGAAATTGAGTTTAGAGTCTCCATTGGAATTCAGCTCTGGGTTTGATTCTTGAGCGTGGCTAGTATTTATGCCGATTAAAACAATAAAGATTGTGCAAATAAAAGCGTGGCAGAAAGGAGTCAAAGCTGCCAATCCATGTTTGGCCAGCGGTAATCTCATCGAGCTAGTTCCAATAAAAATAATTGGCATGTAACTTAACATATTTTGAGCAACAATAGAGTGAGCTTATTGATGCTGTATTGAAAAATTCGCCGCGCTATTTAGCCGTCAATCAAGAGATGAGGTACTTCTGGCCTAAACCCGCCCTGGGCTGTGACCCTTCTCATTAAAGTCAACTTAGAGCGACAAAAAAATAGTAGCCCGAGAATACGATTAATACTCTCGCTAGTTAAAAACTCTCGCTAATTAAAAACTCAAAGGGGAGAGCGTTTTTAGGCTCAGATATAAATACTAAATTTTAAGTGATATTCGATGTATTGGCGCGACCGGGCGGCATTCAACTGTTTAGCATTGTATCTAGAGTAACCCTTGCGCTTAAGGCAAGACTGACTAGCGCTAAGCCTTTCAGCCTATTAAGGCCGACAGTAAGCCTTGCTTTGCAGATCAGCACTTTGAATCTTTAGTTGGTGCAGTCATAATGACTGTATAGAAAGCACAAAAGGACTGTTTATGAAAAAGTTAGTATTGCTAATTTTGCTCTTAGTTGGCGTAGCCTTTGTCGGCAAGGTGGTGATTGAAAAACGCTATGAGAGCAAGCTAGACGAGGCTATTGGTTTTGCCAGAGGCTTTGTCGATATACGCTATAAAGATATAAAGATCGGTTTCGACGGTTCTATCGCTATTAATGGTCTAAGTATCACGCCTCCCGGGCTCGAAGAAAGTATTGACGTTGTCAGTATTAAAGCGATCTCTTCGGACCGTATGTTTCCAGTAAAAGGCTTGGATGTTTTTGAAAACGGAAAATTCCCTGAAACATTTGAACTGAGCTTTCAACGTTTGTCAGCGCCGGTTGAATTGTATGAAAAATCACAAAATGGCTACCTCGAAAAACCAGTTAAAGGCCAAGAGTGTCGCAGCTTAGCGACCTCTTTTAATTATGCAGATGCTGGGTACTCAAGAATCGACGGTGATATTCGAATGGCTTTTGATTTTAGCGACGTTTATAACGCGGTGGTAAATATTGAAGTCTTCGAGCAGGCATCCAGTCTTACGCTAGAGTGGATTTTTGATGCCAACAAGGTTCAAGCAGTTTTTAATCAGCAAACAGATCAGTTACCTATAAGTGAAATAAACGTAAGCTATCAGATCGAGCCAGTTGCCGCGGAGAGATTTGTAAACCAATGCGCGAAGGTTTTTAGCATCACACCTGAAGTCTATCTTCAAAAAGTAGTTGGTTCGGCTAAGTATTCGCAAAACAGTTTTGGCGCTGATCTTGGCCCAGAAATGCGTGCAGCACTAGTCAAACTGATGAAAGGTGGATCACTGTTAAGTGTAAGTTCAAAACCGAGCATTCAATTGACAAAATTTGAACAGCTACAATTTTACAAAGCCAAAGATATCTTACGCTGGATGAACCTAAGCGTTTATCTAGATGGTGAAAAACTACCGTTAACTGCCTCAGTGTTGGCGGCTGATAGTGAGTCAGATAATCAACAAGAAAGTCAGGATGAGGCTAAACAGAAAGCTAGAGCTAAGTATTTTTCGGCCTCGGCATCAAGCGCTAATAGTTATCTCGGCCGCTGGGTACGGATTGAACGAAGCGATCAACGTAAAACATTAGAAGGTAAACTTACTGGCATCGATGATGATGATCGACTATTGGTTGAAATACGTCGATACGGTGGACTTATGACACTTACCGTTGGCACTGAAGAAATCGAACTATTTCAAGTTCTTAATAATTAGAGCTTGAAATAGATGCTAGAACCACAGCAAATTGATGACTTTACCCTTGAGCTTGGACAAGGGTCTGAGATCGGTCTAGCGCTAGCTCTGGCAAGCATGATGTTTTCAGTCGCACTTGGCTTAAGACCATCGAGCTTTTCTTTTTTACGCTCAGCGCCGCGGGCATTTTTAATTGGCATTGCGGGCCAATTATTAGCCCTACCAATGCTAACAGTGGGGTTGTGCATGTTGCTTAAACCAATGCCCTCAGTTGCGTTAGGCATGATCTTGATTGCTTGTTGTCCTGGCGGCAATGTCTCAAATATGCTGGTATTGTTAGCCCGAGGTAATGCGGCTCTATCGGTATCCTTGACCGCCACCTCGAGCATTGCTGCCGCGTTCATCACACCTGTCGCCGTACTATTTTGGAGTGGTTTGTATCCGCCAACCGCGCAACTGCTCACCAGTATTGACTTTGACGCGATCAGCTTCTTGCTACAAACGTCGATCATTTTAGCCTTACCGTTGGTGATCGGGATTGCGGTAAATGTTTATGCGCCGCGATTCGCCAACGTTATTCGTCAGCCCCTGGTATTGCTCTCGAGCATTACACTATTAGCTTTAATAGTCGTCGGTGCTGCTCGTTATTGGTCGGCATTTGTATCAATCGGCGTCGGCTTAATCGGCCTGGTGATATTGCATAATGCATTGGCTTTTTCTGTCGGTAATATTATTGCCCGTTTAGGCCGCTTAAATATTGCAGACCGTCGAGCTTTGACCTACGAGGTCGGGATTCAGAATGCAGGCCTCGGTATTGTTATCCTGCTCACCCAGATGGGTGGTCTCGGTGGCGCCGCGCTTGTTGCTGGACTATGGGGTACATGGCATATTATCGCTGGTCTAATTCTGGTAATTGCATTTCGTACGGCCGATAAGTTGAGTGCTACTAGTTAGTCGATAGAACCAGTTCATCTTAAATTTACTTAAAAGAGTTTGGATAATGTATGTACGATCTTAAAATTATTAATGGTTCAATCATTGACGGAACTGGTTCAAAAGCCTTTCAAGCAGATATCGCTATAGGTGATGGTTTGATTGTTGATATTGGAGATATCAATGGTCCCGCTAAACAGGTTATTGACGCTGCTGGTTGTCTTATAACACCTGGCTTTGTCGACGTACATACACACTATGATGGCCAAGTTTCATGGGATGAAGAGTTAATGCCATCGGTCAATCATGGCGTCACCACGGCGGTGCTTGGCAACTGTGGTGTTGGCTTTGCGCCGTGCCGAGCCGGCGACCGAGACCAACTGATTAAATTAATGGAAGGAGTCGAAGACATTCCGGGTACCGCCTTACACGAAGGTATTCAATGGGATTGGGAAACTTTCCCTGAGTACATGGACGCAATTGATAAGTTGCCACACACCATTGATTTTGCGGTGATGGTGCCGCATGACCCGTTACGGGTATACGTTATGGGTGAGCGAGCCATGTTTAATAAAATTGCAAATCAACAAGAAATTGCCACCATGCGTTCTTTAGTAAAAGAGGCTATGGAGGCCGGTGCAGTCGGTTTTTCGACTGGCCGAAGTGACTCACACAAGACCGCTGATGGTGACTGGACACCCTCCAGTGAAGCGGCTCAAGAAGAACTCGTAGGCATAGCCGAAGCATTTAAAGGCTTAGACTTCGGAGTACTGCAAGCGGTTAATGACTTTGATATGTTGCGCCCAGAAGATAATTTTGAGCACGAGTTCAGTATTATGGAGGCTTACTTTAAAGCAAGTGGCGGTCGGCCTGGATCAATGTCGTTGATGCAACGAGATTTTGCCCCGGATGATTGGTTAAAAATTATTGCTGGTAGCGAAAAAATGAACGCCGAGGGCCTAGATATTAGCTTACAGGTAGCGCCGCGCGCGATTGGCGTCTTTAACGGTTTGAATTGTACTTTTCACCCCTTAATGGGGCACCCCAGCTACATTGCAATTAGCCATAAAAGTTTACCTGAAAGAGTCGCTATTATGCGCGACCCAGCGTTTAAATCTCAGCTTTTGTCAGAGTCTTCGGTTACTCTCGCTGGCAAAGGCTCGGCCGTGCCGCCGATGGTCGATATGATGATTTCGCAATTTCCGGGGTTAGCTGAAAAAATGTTTAAGCTGGACCACGATGGTGTTGTTGATTATGAGCAAGGGAACGATACATCAATCGCCAGTAAAGCTCGTAAAGAAGGTCTTTCGGTATGGGAAAAGGCCTACGACATCATGCTCGAGGATGATGGACTAGCGTTGATCTACTTCCCTATCTTTAACTATACCGAAATGAATTACGATAACGTCTACACCATGCTCAATCACCCTAAAGCATTACCCGGACTGTCTGACGGCGGAGCCCATGTTGGTACTATTTGTGATGCCAGCTTTCCAACTTATTTACTCGCCTATTGGACGCGTGATCGAAAAGCCAAGAACCGCCCAAGTATTGAACTCGAACGTGCCGTGCAAATGCTGACGGCCGACAGCGCTGACTATCTGGGGATGCATGATCGAGGTCGTTTAAAGGTGGGTTTAAAAGCCGACATTAATGTTATCGATTATCAAGCTTTAAAGCTTGGAGTGCCGCGTATGGTGCAAGATCTTCCAGCTGGTGGGCAGCGACTATTACAACCGGTAAGCGGTTATAAGGCGGTGTTTGTTAGTGGCCAGCAGGTAATCGAAAATGACCAAGTGTTAGACGCCAGACCTGGCAGATTAGTTCGTATGTCGGCGTGATAGTCTGCGACATTACGTGTTATTGATGTCTTTGTAGCCGCCTTTGTAATTAACCCCGAGCGCGGCACGCATACGTTTAGCTTGTCGTATTATCTAGCCAATGAGTGCTAAATATTAGAGTAAAAAGATAGCAATATAGTGACAGACACTGCCGCCGATAACGAATAGATGCCAAATTTCGTGACACCAAGGATACCAATGGTCCAGTACGTAGAAAACGACTCCGGCGGAGTAGACCACGCCGCCGGCAAGCAAATATCCAAAACCTAACGATGACATTCCTGCCATCATCGAGTCAAGTGTGAACACGCAAGCCCACCCCATCATTAAATAGATTAGGATTGGGATAATACGCGGCCCTTTGATCGGTAAGTTTTCGACTACCATGCCGATCACCGCTAATGACCAAACTACGCCGAATAGCCACCAACCAGTAGCACCTTTTATAGCTACTAAGGCGAATGGTGTATAAGTACCAGCAATCAGTAAGTAGATTGCAAGGTGGTCGAAGCGCTGCAGAACGTTTTTGATTCGGCCCTGGAAACTATGGTAAAGAGTGGATGACAGATATAGTAAGCATAGTGACACGCTGTAAACACTATAGCTGACGATTTTCAGAAGGTCGCCTTCAACTGATGCCAGAGTGATCAGTACCGAGGCACCGACTAATGCAAAAATAGCCGCAACTAAATGGCTGACGCTATTAAATATTTCGCCTTTATACATGTCTTATAAGGTTGATTTTTGTCGTATGAATGAAGAAAACCTAAATTCTTTAAGCTTCAAATGTGGTTTTATAAATGCTTTTCAATGGCTTTGCGAAAACCTCTCGTACCATCGGTTCAAAGTGCTTAAGAGACAGTTTTGGCTTGCTGTCATCAAAGGCTAAATCATCGTACTTATTAACAAATCTCAGCGTGCGTTGGTAATGAGGATGGTCTTTAAATTGTTCACGCATATTTCGTTCAAGGCCGAGGTGATGAAAGAAGTTATAGCCTTGAACAATGGCATGATGCTTGATCATCCATAAGTTTTCTTCACTGATAAACGGCTCCAGAATAGCGGCTGCCACGTCCGCATGATTTGTGCTGCCTAAGGTATCACCGATATCATGCAGCAGAGCACAGACCACATATTGATCGTCTTCACCCGCCTCGGCGGCTAGTTCAGCGGTTTGTAGGCTATGTTGTAAACGATCAACTGGGAAACCTCCATAATCCTCATCGAGCAGTTGCATATGCGCTAAGATTCGGTCTGGTAATTTAGTAAAAAAAGCCATTTGCTCGCCCATAATAGACCGCCAATCTTCGGCCGTGCTTTCGGACATTTTATTAAAATTTGCTTGCATCATGTTCTCCCATAAGAATTTTCATTTAGGTCTGATAGAGACCAAGGCATAACAGTCATGCACTTTAGCTTTAGGCTCTAATACTAACTAATTCGAGTGCGCTCAATGTGTAAAGAGTTACCTTCATATTGTGATGTATGATAGGGGCCGTTGACAACTAAGTGGTGACAGTAAACTTGATTAAAGTAGCCCTAACTTTGGCATCTATTGTTTTTTTGTGTTGTGCGTCGGCTGCCGATGCTCAGTGGCAGGATGCTGAACTCGAATGGAAGCTAAAACGTGATCGAAATGGAATTCAAGTATTCCTAAGTAAGGTTCCAGGTTCAAAATTTCGAGCGATACTATCAATCATGGAAGTCGAGGCGACGACTAAGCAATTAGCGGCACTGGTTATGGATCTAGATAATTGTCCCAACTGGGCAGCAATGTGTAAATCGGCTGAAATAATCGAGAGAATATCGGCGACTGAAAGCTATGTTCGATCAATTAATGATGCACCATTTCCAGTCAAAGACCGAGACGTGATTGCACATGTGACATGGTCTTACAACCAAACAAGCGGTAAAGTATTTATGCGCAGCGATGCTACACCGAACCGTCTGCCAAAACGTAAAGGTCTTGTTAGGGTGCAGTATGCTTCCTCAGAATGGCACTTCACACCCAAAGCCAACGGCATTGTTTTAGTTGAGAATTACGCACATGTTGATCCGACCGGAAGCGTACCCGCTTGGCTTACCAATTTAATAATCGTTGACTCGCCTTATAAAACACTAACAAATATGCGCGAGCTGATATCCAACGGTGCGTATAGCGATGCTGAGGTAGACTTTATACCTACAACGGATTACGTTGGCGAGCCTAAAAAAATTATCAAACCTTAAACTTAGTGTTCGTGACACTACCTAGACTTACACTACATTGCACTATCAACTAACCCCCCCAAGGAACTTATCATGATTACACTTCATCATTTACGCATAGGGCGCTCTTTATTTACAGTTTGGTTGCTTGAGGAAGCCGGCGCCGACTACAACTTGAAAGTTTATCTGCGCGACCCAAAAACTATGCGTTCGCAAGCTGATATCAAAGCTATTCACCCCTTAGGTAAAAGTCCAATTATCGAAGACGGAGGTTTGATGCTGACTGAGTCGGGCGCAATTACTAATTACATCTTGGAAAAATACGACACAGAATATGAGTTACACCCGAACACAGACGACCTTAGCGAATGGGCGGCTTACAATCAATGGGTAGCGTACCCTGAAGGGTCTGTTTTCTCTCCACTGTTGTTGAAAATGCTGACCCTTCGAAGTGGTGTTGATCACCCGGTTATTACGCCATTTAGTGATGCCGAAATAAAACTTAATTACGACCACATTACTAATAAGTTGGGCGACAATGATTACATTCTCGGTGACCAATTTAGCGGTGCCGATTTTGGTATTTGTTACGTTGTATCGATGGGCGAACGCTTAGGCCAATTAGGTGATTACCCTAAACTACAAGCCTATATGCAGCGCTGTATGAGCCGCCCGGCATTTAAACGAGCGGTGGAGAAAGCAGTTGAGTAAAAACACCGATAGATAGTGAGTTCCCTGCG
>JAWUZB010000120.1:0-11439 GCA_034110505.1 Gammaproteobacteria bacterium | reverse complement strand
CTGTTGCTGAAGCACGAATACCCATCTTGTGTTCGATTGAGCCACAACGAACAGAGTTCCTTTCCGTTAACGTACCATCAGCGTCAACGTTCACCTTTGGAACAATGAATAATGAAATCCCTCTTGTCCCTTTAGGTGCGCCTGACAGGCGAGCTAAAACAATATGGATAATGTTTTCTGTTAAATCATGTTCGCCAGCCGAAATGAATATCTTAGTGCCCGTTAACCGGTAACTTCCATCTTCTTCGTGTAATTCAGCCTTGGTTTTTATTTGCGCCAGATCTGTGCCACATTGTGGTTCAGTAAGACACATTGTGCCGCTCCATTCGCCGCTTACCAAGGGCTCCATAAATTGTCTTTTCTGTTGCTCAGAACCATATTCTAATACGGTATTAATGCACCCCATACTTAGCCCTGGATACATTGAGAAAGACCAGTTTGCGCTACCGGTGATTTCGGCTTTTACTAAATTAATCGAGGTCGGGAGATTTTGGCCACCGTACTCTTCAGGGAAAGATAAACCCTGCCATCCACCGGCGATATAGGCTTTATAGGCTTCTTTAAAACCGGCCGGTGTAGTGACCTTGCCATCATTAAAGTGACAACCTTCTTTATCACCCGATAAATTTAGCGGTGCTAAGACATCTTCACCTAGGGTTGCGATACCATCCAAAATAGCGTCGACCATTTCAGGGGTAGCGTCAGCTCCGTTTGATAAGGATTGATAATGAGGAAAATAGTCTAATACATCTCTCATCAGAAATTTAATATCTCTTAATGGTGCTTTATAAATTGGCACAATGTTTACCTTTCTGGGTTCGTTGGCTTACAAAAATTATGCAAACAAGTATAGTTGACCGATCCAAATTAATAGGGTTATATACCATCAATCATAGAGTCAAATACCATCAACTTAATCTTGTTAGTTTATTTCTAAAATGCATTCATATTATATAAAAACATTAATCGAAGTTTTTAAAGCGCGAGAGCTAGAGGTTGACCTTCTCTTCAATAATTCAGGCGTTACCCAAGGCGATCTAGACAAAGAGCTAAATTTGATGGCTCAACAACTTGATACAATCTCAACAAATGCGATTAAAGTGAGTAAAGACCATCAACTTGGTTTATTGATGGGCTCGAACATGGACATACCTTCCCAGGGCATTTTTGGATATGCGATTATTACCAGTAACACTATCGGCGACGCTCTAAAGTTAATGGTGCGATACAACAAAGCACTAATACCAAGTCTAGACGTGAAAGTGTTAGCACGAGGAAATCGAGTTGAAGTGCTTATTAAGGCACCTCATTTACCCGATGATTTAAAACGCTTTTACATTGAGCTTCTTTACGCGGCGATCATGCGAAGCGGCAATACTTTAATTCCAAAGGGCAGAACATCGGTACATCTGGAACTTGATTATGATGCGCCATACGATCAGTCCGCTTATCAACAGTTATTTGGTGCAAAGGTACAATTTAACAGCAATAGGAGTGTGTTAAGGTTCGATGAAGCGAGTTTAGACTTAAGTATCGCTACCGCCAATCCGGTTGCCAGAGATATCTTTCGACGCGAGTGCGATCGATTGTTGTCCAGAGATACGCGTAGGGGGATGGTTAGTCAGCGAGTACAAGAAGTCCTGTTGCAGTCCGGCACCGAATTTCCGACCAGTATGCGCGTTGCCACTCAACTACATATGAGTGAAAGCACTTTACAGCGTCGCCTAGCTAAAGAGGGTTATAAGTTCCAACAATTACTCGATCAAGTTAGGAATAAACTAGCACATGAATATTTAACTGGTACCCAGTTAAGTATTAACGAAATAGCCGCATTATTAGGCTTTAGTGATGCTGCAAACTTCCGAAGGTCGTTCAAACGTTGGTCCAAGAAAACCCCTTCAGTTGTTCGAAATGAAGCCTTAAATTAATACCGCCGATACTATCAATACGCGAAAATTGAAATTCGATCATCCAATTTATTTCACTTATATTGAGGTTATCTATATATTATCGGTGTCATACAGTTTGATTTTCAATCAGGACCTAAATGTCTAGTAAAGAAATTAGTTATTTTAATAGATCTGCTCAATGTATGCAGACTGAGCTTGTCTACGGCGACAGTGCAATTAAATTCATTTATGACAATTCATTCGGTCGATTGCTAGCACCAATCGTTGCATCAAAGCCTGTTAGCCAGCTGTACGGATGCTATCAAGATCGGCCAATATCAAAAAATAAAGTGGCCCCGTTTGTTGAGAAATTCAATATTGATTTATCCATCTACAAGGCAGGATCTGTCTCAAGCGATAAAAAAGCGAACTCGTATAAGAGCTTCAATGAATTTTTTATAAGGGAGTTTGTGGCGAACCAGAGAACATTCATTGACGATGACAATAAGATGCCGGCTTTTTGTGAAGCACGATATTTTGGTCATGAGGAAATAAATAATTATGTTGCAATTCCAGTCAAAGGGAAACTGCTAAGATCGGAGGATCTTCTCGGTGGATCAAAGTGGGCACAAACCTTTGCAGAGGGTCCACTATTAATCGCAAGACTTTGTCCGGTTGATTATCATCGCTATCATTACCCTTTATCTGGAGAAACATTAGATAGCTTCCAGATTGAGGGGCAGTATCACTCCGTTAATCCAATCGCACTAAGCTCAAAGCCTGAAATCTTTATAATTAATGAAAGAAGAGCTTCAATTCTTGAGACTGAGAAATTTGGAAAACTGGCCTATATAGAAGTTGGTGCGGCAATGGTTGGCAAAATTATTCAACGCCACGATGAGGCAAAATCTCACATTAAAGGTGATGAAAAAGGCTACTTTTTATTCGGTGGATCAACTGTCATTTTACTCGGTGAGAAGGGGAAATGGAGTCCATCTGGCGATATAATAAGTAATACCAAAAATGCAATTGAAACGTATTTACACTTAGGTGAAGAAGTCGCTGTATTAAAAAATTAGTAAATCGTATCGTTAGCAACCTTTGACGCTAAATTAACATTAGCGCAACATTAATTTCCGATTAAGCTTTATACAAATATTGCTCTTGATTTGGCCACAACACCTTAACTAGTTTGGAGAAACAACTATGTCTACGATTATTATCGCAACTCTTGCACTCGCCCTATTCCAATTTTGGCTACTACCGTCTAGCACCAAAGCAAAAGACCTTGCTTGGCTAATGGGAACACGTGATGAGGGAAAAGAGCCGACCTTAATTCAAGCAAGAATGGTCCGCGCAGCTGATAATCTGAAAGAAAGTTTGCCCGCATTCTTAGCCTTGTCACTACTATCAATGATTCAACAAATAGATCTGACGCAAGTGGCGATGATTTGGCTGGGCTTGAGAGTTGCCTATGTGCCATGTTATGTAATGGCTATTAACCCGATTCGAACTATTGTATGGCTAGCATCATTAGCCTGTCTGATCTATATGGCTTGGATGTTAGTGTAGCGTCTTCGCGCTCGATAATATCGCTTACACCGCTATGGAAATAAAATTATAATTATCAATATCTTACGTGCATTAGCTCGTGTTCTTTGGTGATTATCAAGCAGGTATCAGAACAAGCCTTGCTCAGGTACATCTTGCGGTTCCTGATTATTAGGATTAAGGTCCAACCAATCATCAGCTATTCTCTAAACCTGATGAGTGTGACGCGACGTTAGGGACTCGATTGCATCTAAAATCTCTGCGCATGAGGCTCTTTTTGTTGTTCTTGCTGGCAACTATATGAGCCTCAAATCTGATCTACGGGAGATCACTAGTAGCGATACAAACAAGTTCGATATTTAACTAGCTTAGATCAAATTTGTTGCAGCCTACCTAGTCGCCTAAAGCTTATATTGACTAGCCGCAAGGTCGCGCATTATTTCTTCAGAACCGCCACCAATAGCATTAACTCTGACCTCGCGGTAAATACGCTCAACTTTCGAGCCGCGTAAATAACTTGCGCCACCCAATATCTGACTCGCTTCACGCGCGCAAAACTCCATGGTCTCACTGGCTTGAACTTTTAACAGCGCCAGGTCGGCGAAGTTAGATTTACCCTCCATAATCTCTCTGGTGATATGGTGAGTGTATGCTTGAGTGGCATTAATACGTTGTTTCATAGCCGTAATTTTATGCCTAATTACCTGATGTTTAGATAAGGACTGCCCGAAGGTAACCCGCTCCTTGGCCCAATTTACCGCCTCGTTCAAACAACAGCGCGCACAGGCCTCCATGTTGACGATCATGCCGAGTCGCTCGCTATTAAAATTATTCATGATAACGGCAAATCCCATACCCTCTGGTCCAATCAAATTGGATGCTGGAACTCTAACGTCATCAAAATAAATTGTCGCTGTATCAGAACACCACCAGCCCTGTTTTTTATCCAGCGAAGTACGTGCGACTCCCTTTAAGTCTGTCGGAATCAGCAACATTGAAATGCCCGCGGCGCCATCGCCTCCAGTTCTCACTGCAGTGCTAATCCAGTTGGCTCCAAGGCCACCTGAAATAAATGTCTTACTGCCGTTTACTACGAAGTGATCTCCATCTCTTCTGGCGGTTGTTTTAATATTAGCCACATCAGATCCACCAGAGGGTTCTGTTATACCAAGAGAAATACGTTTTTCCCCCGATAAAACAGCGGCAATAACCTCTTGCTTGACTTCTTCACTTGCGAAATTGACTACCGGTGGTAAGCCAATACCATGCACTAATAAAGTGCTCGCTATACCGCCTGCAGAGCCAATCCGGCCTAGTTCCTCGCTCACAATGCTCATATGATGTTGATCAATCCCCTCTGATATACCGCCATATTTCTCGGGGTAACCAAGTTGCAGTAAGCCAAAGTCGGCCGCTGTTTTCCACATCGAGTCTGGAATTTTCCCAGCTTCATCCCATTCATCCATATAGGGAGCTACTTCTTTATCTAAAAATTTACGTAGGCTATTTCGCCATTCTTCATGATCTGAATTGAGGTCGGGGTTTCGTAACCGTGCGCTGTCAAAGTCTAAGGACATTTTTTACTCCTAGTGTAAGAGGGAAATCAGGTTTACTGCATACTCTAATTATTAACCATACTGTATCGGTTTTTCAGTGACTGAAACGTAAAATATTTATGACTCTATTGCTCACTAAGCGAAAAAAAACATGTTCACTTGGGTATTTCTATCTACGGTAATTGACATATACAACAGGCAAACGTTTAGTATAGGCGCTCTTATTTAGCTAACTTTTGAGCGCACCTGACTTTTGGAAATATCAACTGTTCCTATTCGCTACGTGCGAGTGATACTTGAATCAGCCGTCTATCGTGGCTACGACGGCGATCAAATACTTTCTGCCGCCGGCATATCAAAAGAACTTCTTTTACAGGATAAAGCCCGGCTCTCGGCGAATAATTATAATGCCTTTACTCGGCAGGTTATGCTTTTATTAGACGATGAATTTTGCGGTTTTCTGGATAAACCCGCAAAAATTGGAAGCTTCGAAATGATGACACGTGCGTGTATTAACGGCCCTACTTTAGGCGAATTCATTGAGCGAAGTGCCCAGTTTAACAATCTCTTTAATGATGGAATCGACATAGCACTTGAGAAAGGAACGGATCAAGCAAGCTATGTTATTCGGACTCGCGCCGGAATGCGAGACCCCTGCTATTTTCTGCCATTGGTGATACTAAGTATTGTCCACCGATTATTTAGTTGGATCATAGGGCAACCCTTACGGCTTGAGTCTGCATCTTTCGCGCATCAACGACCTGATTATGCGAATGAATATAATTTTTTGTTTAAGACTTCGATAAATTTTTCTCAGCCACATTTTTGTCTTAGTTTTCCAACTAATTACTTAAGTCTGGCAAATGTTCAAAATGAGAGAACCTTAGATCAGTTTTTACAAGTCCCCGCCATGCAGTTAATGTCGCTGACGAGTTCGGAAAAAAACAGCTCGGCGACCAAGATATCAACAATGATAAGTGGGTTCTTGGCGGGTGATTTCCCTGCATTTGAATCGGTTGCCAGCGAGCTCTGTATGACCACAGCGACGCTACGTAGAAGACTAAAAGAAGAAGGTAGTTCGTATCGTCAGATTAAGGATGATCTGCGTCGAGATACGGCAATATTCAACCTTGGCCGTGCCAGCATGAGCATCGAACAGGTAGCTGAAAGTGTCGGATTTTCTGAGACTACTTCGTTTTTTAGAGCGTTCAAACGCTGGACCGGCGTTACTCCACGTGTCTATATTAAAAGCAATTAGCCCTATTTTAGCTGTACTGGTAATTCAGTCGATATGATCCTATTGCAAAGCCTATCGTAGCGGCTAGCAGCAACGCTACTTTTTGCTTAATGACTTATTGATAAAATCATCTTTACACTGATCGCCACTAATAAAATTGCGAAGCATTTTTTCAGTATCTTTACCGGCAGTCTATGCGCTAATCTCGCGCCTATTGGGGCTGTCATAAAACTACTTATGGAAATAAGCAGTACTGCCGGCCAGTAAACGTATCCAAAGGTGAACTGACTAACCGCAATTTCACCCATTCCGCTGAGTGTGTAGCCTAGTGTTCCAGCAAGGGAGATAGGTAAACCAATGGCCGCCGATGATCCGATCGCTGTTTTAATATCAATATTCCTACTCAGTAAAAACGGAACTGTTAAGGAACCTCCACCAATAGAAACTAACGTAGAAACGCCTCCAATTGCAAATCCAGCCAACGCTAACACCTTACTACCGGGTAGAATATTTACTCCCTTAGGGTTAACGTTGAAGAGCATTTTTACGGCAACATAAAACATAAATACAGAAAAAAATATCGCTAAGGCGCTAGCACTAAGCCGCGAGGCAATAAAGCTGAATAAAAACGCTCCGACAATCACACCGACTGATATCGACTTAACGATAGCCCAATTAACATAACCATTAGCATTGTGTGTGCGCATACTAGAAAAAGAGGTAACAATGATGGATGCCATCGAGGTTCCTAATGCGAGATGCATAACGTCATTCAGCGATAAGCCTTGTAACTGAAATAACATAACTAAGGCCGGCACCATAATAGCGCCGCCTCCGATTCCAAGAAGGCCTGCCATTACGCCCACTATCGCGCCTAAAGTTAAGTACAGAAGAACTAATTCGAGTGCCATCGATACAACCTTGTTTAAGTTATCTTAGTCGAGCGCAAAAAGACAATACAGATTTTATAGTTCAATTTCACTATTCCATTCGGTCAAACCTTTATCATATGTGCTCGGTTGTGATTAGCCGATAGACACGCCTTTTTTCAGACTCAAAAGCCATAGACCGATGGTCAAAATGTTAAGTAAAGCAAGTAATTCTTAGGAACCAACAACATGTACATGATCGTTAAGCATACTCACCTGAGCATAATTTTGCTCACGTTTATCTTCTTCATGATTAGTTTTGTGTTGACCATGAGAGGGTCTGACAAGGTCAATAATAAGATATTGAAGATTACGCCACATATTTTATACACTCTCTTTATTTGCACCTTTATTTACTTGGTTGCGGTTAACCCACTTAACTTGTACCCGTTCGTTAATGGTTGGGCGTCGTCTAAATTAGCTGGTTTTGTATTCTATGTGCTATCCATTACGCTCGCTCTTAAGTGGGCGAAATCGACGCTATGGCGAATTGTCGGCTTGATTAGTGCGGTATTTTGGTTAGTCATGAGTGCGCGCCTTGGTTTTGCCGACCACCTCAAACTAAAAGGCATTAGCGAGGATGCTAACGCTTATATTGACCTCGGTATTAACGTCGGTGAATCGACGCTAAGGGCGATTTGCTAGGTTTTCTTACTTATTTTTAAGCGAGCCACTGAAGACCAATTTATTCGCTGGGCTTAGACGTAGCGATTAAGCTCTACACTGAAGTGGTGCCGTATCTTAGGCCAATGGCTTACGGCGACTTATTAATATTTGCCGCTGTATTTGCTGCCTTTTAGCGGGCTTTAAAATAGCGCTAAAATCACGAATGTAGCCAGCCCAAGCATTGCGGCTGTTAGTGTTTTCTTTCTCATCATTCGATTGCTTAAACCCATCCAAAGACCGCTAAGCATGACGAAAATAAGGCTCACGGCCACTAATTTTTGATAGGTCTTAAACAATACTGGCCCATGACCTTTGTGCAGCTCCATCAAAGAGCTTTGTAAATCTGGACTTATGTGCTTGATTTGCAAACCATCGTCAGTCATTTTGAGCTGGAGATAGTCACGCGATGTCGGTCGTGTGGTTAAAGTCGAACCACCTATTTTTAAATACTCAAAATTGGTTTTGAGATCTAAGTCTCTAATAAGAGATCTAACATCTTGTTCTAACTGTGGGGAGTTCAGGTCGAGCGACAATTGATTCGACACAGCAACATCGGCTTCAATAACTGAGCCTTTTATTCCAACTAGGTATAAGCCACCAGATATTGCAACCAGGATAAATGCAGGCGCCATAAAAGAAGCCAAAAGAAGATGTAGCGATAGTATTTTTTTTCTCATTTTTTAACTCAATTTTTCGTAACAATATTGTTTGATATCAGGGTGTCGATCTATCGCTTCGAAGTTTAAATTTTCATACCAGCACACTAATATACCAACCTTAAGATAACCTTAGCCCTCGCTTACTGGCCTACGGCCACGCTAATCTGTGCGTTAGTCAAACGCTATTTTACGGTCTTCTGAGGTAAGTAAAAACCCACATCATTAAGCCAAATAGCCCCTTGCTCTCCTTGGTCAAAGACAAAACTCATACTAGCCAAACTGGGGGTCGTTAACTGGCCGTTTTGCTTAACAAAATCGGCCAAGGGAATGGCGTAGCGATTTAACACAATCTCGCTTTGCGGCTGTTTGTACATCAAATTAAGGCGTCGAGTTTGCCTCATCAATTCGGGATAAAGTGCTTGATAATCAGACAGCAGTAGCTTGGCTTGATTGCCTTGAGTATCTGTGAGCATAATATGCCAGTCAAGCAGTTGCTTCTCTTCGCTTTCTTCGGACACAGTCTCGCTAGCCTTAACTACGTCGGCATTCTCTTTCTTCTCGGCATTTTGATCTCATTCAAAGCCCTTAGGCAAGGTGTCATCACCGCCATGTGCGACCGAGAATACCAATTGAGAATTTACTTCGGTGCTAATGCCACCCCGAGTAAAATCAATATTATATGTGGCGACATCAGAGGACACCTTTTGGTCCCATGCTAGGCGCACAAGGTGGCTATCTAGTGCTCTATTATTAGTTCTGGCCAGTATTCTTTCCACTGTGACAGATTGTTACCGCTAATGCGTAAACCGTTGTTAGAGCCTGTACCTGGGTCGATATCTTCTTCGTACCTGGCTAACCATTGGGTTTTGTTATCGGCATAATTGCCAACATAAAAAGTCTGCGGCAACCATTGTTTGGCGTAGGCTCTTAAATCTAAATCGCGCATACCCTTTCTTATTTCGAATTATTAATCCAAAAACCTTTCTGGCACGATTCGTAGCGCCGATGAAGGTTGAGGCATTTTACTTGTTCCCCAATCGTCGCGAATGGATAGCTCGCCCCACTTACTTGCTAGCTCTACCATTTCGTCTAGACGGCTTTTCAATATCTCAAGTTGGGCCGCGTCTTTCGGCTTATAGCTGCTGGCTATGAAGTTGTCATCTTTCAAACCGTCAGCATATCGCTGTAGGAATTTCTCCATAGGTTCTGCACTAGCCGTCTTGTAGCCCTTTTCGATGCCTTCGAAGGCACTCTCAATGGCGGCATACGCGGATAACACCCGTCTCCATCGATGTTCATCTAAATCGAACTCGTCACGCATATGAGCACCTGCTGCTTGGCCTAAAGAAGTCAAAGCTTTGATCAGATCCGCAGGCATATTTAGATTCATCCCGCCCTCGTCTTCTTTAAGTGCAATTCTCACCACACGCTCGCGATAACCGGCTAACTGCATTTGGCTGGAATCTTGCCAAGTCTGCGCTGAGTTGAAAATTGACATTAGAAAACTGAAAATCCCACCAACCTCATTAATATTTACCGTCAATCCTTGATTGGCTCCTTGCGGCAGATAGATTCTATTGCTGGGAAACTTACCTTCATCTTCTTGATGACGGCAAGCATGATATTCGCCCAATGATATTCCAAAGGTCGGTCTCGAGGGAAAAACGTTGTCAAACAGATGAATTGGAAAATTACTGGTGATACCGCCGTCGCTCAACCAGCATACCTTGGGTGTATTCAGCTCTTCGGGACAAAGGTGAAGCGAATGATCTATTCGATAAATTGGGAACGCCGCCAGTAATACTGGAAAGCTTAAGCTAAGACGAATTGCGAGCAATACTGGCAAGTCCGCTTGCGTTGGTAACACATAGTATTGTTGGTGATCTTTAATCTTCTTAGATATGCCTTCGGTCGGTTGCATTGAGGCTATGTAGTCAACAACATTACTGGGTAATAGTTTCTTGAGATCCTCAATTTTAGCTAGTGAATAACCAAGACTAGGCAGGTTAATGGGTGTTCTTTGTGACAGGTTTGTAGTGATCGTTCTTAACTTTAGGGACTAATATACATTGATACTGCTTGTATGATAATTTTTCAGGAGATGTGTTAAAATTTAATAAAAACAAAGAGTTATATTTATGTCGCCTAAATCCATATCTTCTTACACCAATACTCTTAGCACCTATGAATTGATGGAAATGTTTCCTACTGATGCCTCTGCACGAGATTATTTTGAAACGCAATTGTGGGGGGATGTGCCTCGTTGCCCGAACGGCTCTAATCAACAATCTGAGACAATTTACACTCACCCAACTCGCCTAGGTTTATACCATTGCCGCCCTTGTGATACCCAATTCACAGTTCAAACGAATACCGTCATGCATGCCAGTAAAATCCCGCTTAGAAAATGGTTATATGGAATGTATCTCATCGTCACCGCACGCAAAGGAATTTCAAGTTATCAGTTGGCGAAAGAGCTGGGTATCACCCAAAAAAGTTCTTGGTTTATGGGGCACCGAATAAGAGCGGCCTGTCACGCTAACAGTGAATTGTTAGCGGGTTTCGTTGAGATGGATGAAACGTATATCGGTGGCAAGGAAAAGAATAAGCACCAACATCAACGCACACCAGGGACGCAGGGCCGAAGCACTAAAACAAAAACGGCTGTTGTCGGGATGAGGACTCGCGAAGGTAACGTTAGAGCGGCGGTAATGACCTCTGTCAATAGCGCTAACATTCAAGAATATTTAGACAGGCACGTAGAGAAAGGAAGCACATTATGTACTGACGAGGCGACAATATATAAACCAATAAAAGGTTACCATAAGCAGATGGTTAATCACTCAATTGGAGAGTTTGTTAAAGAAATGGCAAGCACCAATGGAATTGAAAGTGTGTGGGCGTTACTCAAAAGAGGCTACCATGGAACCTTTCATCATTTCACCGCAAAAC
>JAWUZB010000119.1:0-10575 GCA_034110505.1 Gammaproteobacteria bacterium | reverse complement strand
ATCGTGTACTAGCGACAATGCCAGAATCGCACAAGCAAAAGCCGTCAATATTAGCGTGACAGCTAAGGCCAAGGGCAATAAGGGTTCGAGTAAGGTTACTAGGGGTAAACATACAAACAAGATTGGTAAACCAAAGGCATAAAAGCTGCCGATACTGTCAAAGATAGAATCAACCTTTTCTTTGCCCTCGGCCCATCGCTGAAGTAACACAACTTGAATGCCTGTCCACAATACACCTTGTGTGGCGAAAAATGGCGCCGCTATGCCCATCATCACGTTGCGTATTCCTGTTGCCATATGCGCTCGGCTGGTATTTAGTTCAAGTTTTTCATCGCTTCTCAACTTCTGTGCTTGCTCGATCATTTCATTACCGGTGATGACATCGCCAAAGAATAAAATATAGGTGATAAGCGCAAGTGGAAAGGAAGCCAAAAAGGTCTCAACAGGAGGCCAACCGATAGCAAAAGGCGATGCTTTAGCCCAAAGAGAAGTAGTAGCGCCAACGACATCCAATAACTCCCAACGAATATTGTACTCAAACTCACCGGTAAAAAAACCAACGATACCGGCAATAACAAAACCTGGAAGTAATCCAAATCCAAGCAGCTTGGCCAACAATCTGTTGTTTGCCGCTAAGGCATGTAGAGGCTTTGAAAAAGCAAAAACAAGGCAAACAAGCACTCCCAAGGTGCCTGCTATAGGTGCTGATTGGAAAACATTAGCCGCATCACCATCTTTTGTGACACGTAAAAACGCCGCAATCGCAGCGCCTAGAATAATGCCACCCTTAAACACATTAGGTACAACCTTAATCAGTTTAGCGCCGAAACCGGTGATTCCCAGTACGATTAAAATAAAGGCAAAATTTAACGACAGTGCTGTCATCGCTTGAAACTGCGAAGTATGATCACCTAAATAAGCTGGTGCAGTAATAAATGCAACCACAAACGGGATAGCCGGGGTTAGCCAACCGGGTGCATAGGGGTCACCAAAAAACATCCATGAAAAGGAGATAAGCAGGCTATGGAACATAGCCATAACAACAGCTTCTTCAAAATTCAAACCAAGCAAAGCCATAAAATAAGGCACTAAGGCTAATCCAGTTGCTCCCGCCACCGCTAAACCCTGCAACATATCAGCTAATGAAAAGCGCAAATGAATGAGTGGGATTCGCATGGTAAACGGCCCCCATTTAACCCCTGGTTGCACATCTCCGTTAGATCTTTTAGAACGCATATTTTTTCTCGTTATGAACTGCATTAAATTAAAGCTAAGTATTAACACTTAACGCCAGAGTAATTAAAAGCTTGCACGAAGTACCCGTGGATACCCTGAAAAAAGGGTTTCTGAGTGGGGCATTCTTTTGTCTTGATATTACTTCAAATAATACCTGTCATAGCTGAAAATCACGTATACGTCAGCGAAATTTAAGCATTCAATTTTAGGCTTTATGTCAGATATTAAATAGCATCACTAGACGTCTGGTTAACACTTCTAAGTTGGCAGCTTATAAACGGAGATAATTTGAACCAGTCAATTCCGTTGGGTTACACTTTATAGTGTATCGCCGAGAATAGTTCGTCTGTACCGCAATAACATCTTAAAATTCCGAACACCTCACCAAACTCACACCGATTTTGTATTAGAATAGGGTTCAACGTAAAGGAGATGATATGGACAATTTAGGTTTTGTAATCGCTGGCGTCATAATACTAGTTCTGGTGTTTCGAAGTATTATTCGAATAATTCCACAGAATTCAGCCTTCGTTGTTGAACGCTTAGGTAAGTATTCTTCAACGCTTGAAGCCGGTTTACACATGTTGATACCGTTCTTAGATCGTGTTGCCTATCAACATTCTCTAAAAGAATTTGCCTTAGACGTACCTGCGCAGCAAGCAATTACCAAAGACAATGTACCACTTGGTATTGATGGCGTTTTATACTTGCGGATTATGGATCCGAAAGCGGCTTCCTACGGCGTCGAAAATTTACGCTTTGCGATCACCCAGCTGGCTCAAACGACAATGAGAGCCGAGATTGGCAAGATCAGTTTAGACGCAACTTTCGAGTCCCGCGAACACATTAATGCCACGGTTACTCATGCTATCGACGAAGCTTCTGAAGCATGGGGTACTAAAGTTCTGCGCTATGAAATCAAAGATATCTCGCCGCCAGGAACTATTTTAGATGAGATGGAAAAACAGATGGCCGCCGAACGACAACGACGCGTAGCAGTAACAACTTCAGAAGGTTATCGCCAAGCTCAAATCAATCAAGCCGAAGGTGACCAACAAGCGATTGTACTGCGCGCCCAAGGCCACGCTGACGCAGTTGAGATTGAAGCTAAAGCGCGAGCGATCGCTATTAGAACAATTTCACAAGCAATTAATCAGGATGGCGGCACAACCGCGGTTGCCCAACAGCTTTCCGAACAGTATATATCGGCATTCGAAAAACTAGCACGCGAAGGTACAGTTGTTCTTTTACCATCCGATGCATCGGATGTTACCTCGGTGGTGAGCAAAGCTTTTACTGCGTTTGATGCATTGAAGACTCAGGTTGATAAAACGCAACAGAAAAGCTAAGGCACAAATGGGAAATTATGACTGAAATATCACCAGCAGTTTTTTACTTAGGCTTAGCTGTAATTTTAATAGGTGCCGAGCTTCTAATTTTACAACTCTCCGTTTTTTGGTTTCTGTTCTTCGGAGTGGGAGCCTTAATCGTAGCCATCGTTGGTTGGGTCATACCATTAAGCTGGCTGGCTAGCACGGGCTTATTTTTAGTTATCTCACTGCTTTTAGCACTACTGCTCTTCCCCGCCCTGAGAAAGTGGCAGGCCAAACCTTCGCCCATCGCAGGCAACGATGCAATAGGTCAACAAGTAAAGGTAATCGAAACTATTAGCCCTAACAATAGTGGAAAAGTTCTATGGTCAGGCTCTGATTGGAATGCTGAATTAGCTGACGGCGAGCAAGAAATCCTTGCGGGTGAATCGGCCGTAATCATTAAACTTGTAGGCATTCGATTATTGGTTGGACGTAAGTAGTTACTTAAGCTTGCTTGTAATCTATTACTAAGCAGCGATTGTGGTTATTAAAGGTCAAAATTTTCGTTATGTCTATGTCATACCCTAAGCAAAGGCTGTGCCATACCCTAAGCAAAGGCTGTGCCATACACCAATTAATAGACTATGCGCTTCTGAGCAAAGACTACCTCATTCTGAGCGAATTCGACGGGGCTTATAGAAATTAGTGGGACACCCCGACTTCGCTCAGAACAACGAAAGCGATCACTCAAAGGCGGCTGAAATCGGTGTATTCTAGACTTCGTTTCAAATCACTGCGGCATCCATTTGTGTACTTAAAACAGTTCTAGGGATCAAATATCAACCTGAGAATGGTCAAAGCATTGATCTGCTTGAATGCCTTTGATCCCGCTGCTCTTGAGGTTTTCTATGCATATTACTGTTCTATTAATTTGCATAAATGCTATCTGTGATCTATTTTTAAAGAGCTTAGCGGCTGAACATTCTCCCAAAACTCCAACAAGATGAAGGTGAATTATGACTACTGTAGGTAATCTCTTAACAAGCAAGAGCTCAGAAATATGGTCGATTGCTCCCGATAATTACGTATTCGAGGCTCTCGAAATGATGGCCGAAAAAAATGGTAGTGGTTTGTTAATATTAGAAAATGACAAGCTGATTGGTATTTTTACCGAACGCGATTACGCGCGCAAGCTAATCTTGAAAGGCAGATCGTCTAAGAACACCAAGGTTCGAGAAATGATGACAAAAGATATTTTGTACGTCAAAACTCAAAACACCATTGAGGATTGCATGACGCTGATGACCGCCAAGCGCATTCGTCACTTGCCAGTGATCGATAGTAATCGCTTAATTGGAATTGTCACCATAGGTGACTTGGTAAAACAAATCATCTCTGAACAGCAGACAACCATTCACCAACTTGAAAATTATATTTCAGGTGGATACTGACGGTTCTTTGATTGCTTCAATAATCGGGCAGTCTTCCCCTTCTCCACTGCTCAAACAGGCGCTCAACATCTGCACTAAATCAACTTTAAGTTGTTCTAAATCGGTGAGGCTTTCTTCGATCGCATCAAGCTTTTCTTGAACCAGTTTTTGTGCCTGAGGCTTATCAACTGACTCAGCTTTATCAAGTTCGATTAAGGTACGAATTTCATCTAATGAGAAATGCATACGCTGGGCACGCTTAATGAATTGTACTCGCATGATGTCTCGTGCGCTAAACTCACGACGACCACCAGAAGTTTTAGCCACGGGTGCCAGTAAGCCTATTTTTTCGTAATAGCGGAGCGCATGGGTACTAACCCCCAAACTTTCGGCAACTTTTCCTATTGAGCTCATAATCTTCACTCCCCTATTTTATATTAAGCACGCCACGATACATTTGCATCTGGCAGTGGAACGGGTGTTCGCCAGGTTCTAGCGCGGGTAATGAAACCGTCATGTTTTTGTTAAGCGGCAAGGTTTCATTGATATCCAATGATGGAATCATCACCACTTCGGCACAAGGCGAAGGATCTTTGCGCAGAAACGTCAGTGTTGTTGCTTGATGGGCCGCTAATGTTATGTGTGCGGGTGTGTATGAACCCGCGTCAACGGTGATCACAATACCGCCCTCACCCGCCGACACGGTTGTCGGTTGGTAGAACCAAAACCACCAAGCGATCAGTCCGATGGCCAACAATCCGATTAAATTTACGATCATCATATTATTTTTCCTAGTGAGTATTAACGTCAAAGAAGCGCAATCGATTGGCGTTTAAAACCACCGTGAGCGATGAAAACGCCATTGCTGCGCCAGCAATAACCGGGCTCAGTAATAAGCCAAAAAATGGGTATAAGATGCCTGCGGCAATTGGCACTCCGGCGGCGTTATAAATAAACGCGCCGAATAAGTTTTGTTTGACGTTTTTAAGGGTCGCCTTGCTGACCGCAATCGCGTCCGCTAAACCGTGCAGCGAGCCGCGCATCAAGGTGATATCAGCACTCTCAATAGCAACATCGGTGCCTGTGCCAATTGCAAAGCCAACGTTGGCCATAGCCAGTGCTGGAGCGTCATTAATGCCATCGCCGGTCATACCAACGATTTCACCCTCCATTTGTAATGCCATGATTTTGTCTGTTTTGTCTTGCGGAAGCACCTCAGCATAAAACTCGGTGATTCCGACCTTTTTAGCCACCGCCGCCGCCGTCGCACGATTGTCGCCGGTGAGCATCACCACGCGCAGCCCGTTTGCTGTAAGACGCTTTATGGCCGCGATCGAATCCTCTTTAATTGGGTCTGCGACAACAATAAGAGCCGCAAGCTCACCGTCAACCGCTAGGAACATGGGTGTCTTTGCCTCTTCGGCGAACGCTTGCGCCTGCTGCAAATAGGCGTCGATTTCTATATTTTTATCACGCATTAAACGCTCGTTGCCAAAATAAATATGCAAATCATCAACTAGTCCTTCGACCCCGTGCCCAGCGATGGCGTTAAATCCAACAACTTCTCCAGGATTAATCCCCTCTTCCTTAGCCGACTCCACGATCGCCAACGCCAGTGGATGCTCTGAACCGGCTTCAAGGCTGGCCGCATACTGAAGGGCTTGAGCTTTATTCTTAGCGTTGGCTATCACCACATCGGTGACCTTCGGTTCGCCAAGTGTGATGGTGCCAGTTTTATCCAACACCATGGCGGTAATTTTGGAGGCCGTTTGCAGCGCTTCGCCGTTGCCAATCAAGACGCCCGCTTCAGCCGCCTTGCCAACTCCAACCATGACCGACATGGGCGTAGCCAAGCCTAAGGCGCATGGGCATGCAATGATAAGAACGGTGGTTGCCGACCCCACCGCAAATGCAATCGTAGGCGCGGGGCCAAAGTTCAGCCAAAGCAACGCGCTAATGATGGAAATGATCATGATCGCTGGGACAAAATAGGCTGAAATTATATCGGCCAAGCGGCCGATCGGGGGCTTCGAATTTTGTGCATGTTTGACCATCTCGATGATTTGCGCCAGCGCTGTATCTTTTCCAACGCGTGTCGCTTTAAATAGAATCGAGCCGGTTTTATTCAGTGTGCCGGTGGCAACTGTGTCGCCGATCTGTTTTTCGACCGGTATCGGTTCTCCCGTCAACATCGACTCATCCATGTTTGTTCTGCCCTCGATGATTATCCCACCAACCGGGACTTTATCGCCA
Source organism: Gammaproteobacteria bacterium (assembly GCA_034110505.1). Classification (GTDB taxonomy): domain Bacteria; phylum Pseudomonadota; class Gammaproteobacteria; order Arenicellales; family Arenicellaceae; genus Arenicella. Next base: position 4,343 of record JAWUZB010000119.1, on the reverse strand, counting down.
GGACGGATGCGCACGATGTCATCGCGTTGCACATCTTCAATAGCAATATCGATCTCCTGATCGTCGCGAACCACACGCGCGGTTTTAGCGTTTAATCCGATCAAACGTTTTATCGCCTCCGACGTCCGCCCTCGCGCTTTGACCTCAAGCGCCAAGCCAAGATTAATTAATCCAATAATCATCGCCGTCGCTTCAAAGTAGACGTGCCGAGCCATTTCAGGAAGTAACTGCGGAAAAAACACCACCACCATTGAGTAAACCCATGCAGCACCCGTCCCCAATGCGATCTAGGTATCCATATTGGCGGTATGCGAGCCAATTGATTTCCAACCACCAACGTAAAAATGTCGGCCGGAGGTCGCCATAACCCACAGAGTTGCGAGCCCAACGAGACCCCAGGCAATCCGTTGGTTGCTGGTTGAGACTGTCATCTCGCCTATAAACAAACCGTAAATCATTAATGGGATACCCAGACCAAGGGCCACCGACATATCGCGGATCAAGCGCTTGTAATACGTTTGATCGGCTTGCTCCTTTTGATCCATTACTTCACTGTCAGACTTATCGTCCAGTGTTTGAGCCTTGTAGCCTATATTTTCAATTGCGTGAATTAGCGGTTCTGCTAAGGCCGAGCCTGATACCGAAACGGTTCTCTGAGCTAGGTTCATCTCAGCGTGGTCGACTCCAGGAACGGCATTAAGTGCTGCTTCAATCTTATTTACGCAGCTGGCACAACTGGCGCCTTCAATCAATAATTGTTGACGGCTGTTGTGCATAGCAAGTGGCGTTTTTTTATTCTGAGTATTATGCTCGGTCATAGTGTGCTCTTTGCGTTTAAGTTAATCGATCAAGTGTCATCTTAAACCTTAGAGTCAACTCTAGCTCAAGAGATTTATATAAAATAATCAAATTGACGCACACGCGCCTAGTTAATGCATCTAGTGGTTTCGACTGGGAATTGTAATTAAAATCGGTTATTTTGCTGAGCATCAATAATTTACTAGTGAACTTGCATCAATGAAAGCCAGCCGCCTTTCTCAAAAAACGCATAAATGGCTCGGTCTTTTGGTGGGTATACAACTCGTTATCTGGAGCGTCAGTGGGTTTTATATGGTGGTGGTGGATATCGATATTATTCATGGCGATCACTTGGTACAACCTAAGTCGAATCTAAGTGCTAGCAGTATCGAGCAGTTCTCGGAGAATCTTATTGAGCTTTCAGAATCGAATCCTGAGGCTCAGACTATAGCGCTTAAATCTGTCGGTAACCGGCCCGTCATGGTAGTGAGAACATCGACAGAAACGCAGCTATTCGACTTGGCCGTTAGTCAGCCGCTAACAGCCGTCGACGCCGACACCGCCAACCGCTTAGCACAGAGCTATTATGCCGGCAACGGCAACATCACTGAAACAAGCTTAATAAGCAGTGATCCTCCCGGTGAAATCAGTGCTCGTCACTTGCCGGTATGGCGCGTGGACTTTGATGATGTATGGGGAAGCTCTTTGTATATCTCGGCAACATCCGGCGCACTTGCCACTCGGCGACACACATTGTGGCGCGCCTTTGATTTTCTTTGGATGCTGCACATCATGGACTACGACGAACGTGAAAACGTTAATAATTGGATATTAAGAGTGGTTTCATTACTGGCAATGCTGCTAGTTTTGAGCGGTATTTGGCATCTATATTTTCGCATGAAGGTGAACCATTGGTTTTCCAAGGAACGCACATGACTCTGCGTTTTTTACATAAATGGCTCGGCATCGTAATTGGCCTGCAGTTGCTTATCTGGGTGACCAGTGGTGTGATTATTAGCCTACTCGATCAGCAACACGTGAGCGGTCGGTCAACACTGAAGTCGGAGCCAAACAACCACCCCTTAGCACCGGTTAACGCACTCGTTGCGCTGCAGACACTGGATATCGATCCAGCCGCGGAGATTACCGAGGTACGTCTCGAAAGAGTTGTCTCCACGCTAATCTATCGAATTACCACAGCATCAGGAAGCAAAACCTTTGAGGCTGAAACCGGGAATGTTTTTGCCATCACCGACCAGCAGGCTAAGACCCTAGCTGCGGCCAGCTATGCTGGCTCTGGATCGCTGCAAATAAGCGAATACTTGGTCGATGGTTCTGACGAAGTTGCTAAGGCCGGCTCGGTATGGCGAGTGTCTTTTGACGATGGGGTTGACACTCGTGTGTATCTCTCAGCACTAGATGGTTCTGTGATAGCGCACCGTAACCGCTACTGGAAAGTGTTCGATTTTCTGCTAATGTTGCATTTTATGGATTACCCAAGAGCACATAACTTTAATAATCCGCAAATCATCGTTATCGCCTTTTTAGCGCTATGGTTGACCATCTCCGGGCTGTTGCTGGTCAAAACCAACTTCAAGCGCCGAGATTTTACCTGGCGCGGTTTCACTCGATAATAATCAAGCATAAACTAGCAAGATTAGTCACTGAATCTCACCGTCTTAATCTCAAAATAAGTAATGGAAAACACCTATAAATACTACGTAATTTTTAAACCTTATGGCGTTTTGAGTCAATTTTCTCGGCCTGAAGCTCATCATAAAACCTTAGCTGATTTGGGTTTTAGCTTGCCTAAGGATGTTTATCCGGTAGGTCGCTTGGATAACGACAGTGAAGGGCTTTTGATTTTGACCAATGATAAGAAACTCAATCATCGCTTATTGAACCCTGACTTTGCGCATAGTCGTACTTATGCGGTTCAGGTAGACGGAGAAATGACTAATCAAGCAATTCAAAGATTAGAAAATGGGGTCGATATTAAGTTGGCAAAAAAGACTTATCATACGATGCCTGCAAACGCTAAATTATTACCCGAAGGTCTTTCTTTACCTGAGCGAGACCCACCAGTGCGTTACCGCAAAACGATACCGACCAGTTGGCTAGAGTTAACTCTGAAAGAAGGTAAAAACCGGCAAGTACGCAAGATGTGTGCGAAAACCGGTTTCCCTGTGCTGCGTTTGGTGCGCACTCGAATTGAGAAATTAGTCTTGAATGGGATGACGCCTGGCGAAGTGAAGGAGCTAGTGGGTAAAGATTTAAAGGGCTTATTGGGTATCTAAGCCGGCTAACTTGTTATCAAACTAGTCACCCTGCCTTAAAGCCCTTAATCAATATCAAGGCATGTTGCGGGCGATAATGGCGCCGTTGCCGATGTTAGTCGATGAGACTTAGACGACGCCACCATGCTCTAGCCACTTCGCACATTCTTCGCTCAGAGCGTTGTCAACAGCGGCATCATATTGCGCCAGCTCAGCATCAGATAAGACGCCGCGCCAACGACCATTGGTGCCTTTGTTCATGAATGCATCCCCACCGCCTTTCCATATATCAGTGGCCTCGGGCATTATGTTGGTAAAATTTTTCTTCATCGAAGCAAAACTGATACGCTGCAAAATACTGGGAAACAAGGCTTCATCAATTGAAATATCCAAGTGGGCTGCAATTGCACGGATTGCCTTGGCCGGATCGGCTAGTAAATCGGCAAAGTGGACAAAATGAATATTCTCAAGTTGGCGATAATTCCACCATGATTGAACATGATAAAGGTGCGACCAATATGGGAAGCCATCGGCTTCCCAGTCATACCAACTTTTACTAATCCAGTCAGCATAAAAGCCATGAAGGTCTTCATAGTCGGTTGGAAAGGTGCGGCCATATTGCGTTGCGATTTCTTTGCAATAGCCCTTTATATTATCGCTATATTTATTGTGATGGTTCCACATTGACATAAAAACGTCACGCCCATCACGTCCAACATAAATACATTTTGCACCCTCATAAAAAGGGATGCCATCTAGCGGTAGGTGCGTTTTTATAAAACGGCGGTTAGTTTGGGCCTCAAGTCCATTAGCAACCTCGTCTAACGGTGGCATGGCCATATCGAGCCACGGCGCCATTACCGACACCGGCGCTGGAAAATCACCGTCTTGGTATAATAAATTCGCAACAATGGTCTGCATCCATGTTGTACCAGCTTTATAAGAGGTAGTGATAATAATGTCGTTGGCGCGGTGGTTATAAGCGTCCCATCGAGTAGCATCGATCATCGGATGCTCAACGTAGTTGCGCGTTTGCTGTGGGTTATCACTCATCTTATATCTCCAGTTATTTTTATAAAGTATACATAAAGTCAGCGATTTGACTAATTACTAAAACCCTCAATGTTTTTTTAGACCTTGGGTTCTGTATTCAATTGTTAAGATTTAACAAGTTGATCAGAGATACATTAACCCACTATATCCGTTACTATGAGATCGCTAATTGACACTATAAAATCACCAGTGAGCGCCAAGTTTATCCAATGACTG
>JAWUZB010000118.1:0-21360 GCA_034110505.1 Gammaproteobacteria bacterium | reverse complement strand
TCATTGGTTAGCAATGCACTGCCGACTTTCACCACCCAGCGTTTGTTATTTTTTATACTCGATCGGTCACTCATTTTAGAACTTAACCTAATTTATAACACTCAGGAGACCTAAGCATAACTGCAGTGGCAAAGGTGCATTCGTAATATTGTTCAGATTGATGTGAAAACTAATTCTGATAGCGAGCTATCAGGCGATGTCTGCTGTAGCGCATTTACGCCTACGCTAGCCGTTATTTTAAAGTCACCGCTCGATCAAACGCCTACTTAGATGGGTCGTATGGTTCAGTAATTTCAGGCTGAGGGATCGACACAAACACTTCTTCTTCACCGGCACGAATCTCGGCATCAATATAGTTCATGATGTCATTACATAATTCTTGCGTACCCTGTCTACCAATCGCGCTGATGGTGTAAACCGGCCCTTGCCAATCCAATTCTTTAAGCAAATCAGCGACAATACGTTTACGGTCTTCTTCAAGCACCACGTCGGTCTTGTTAATCACTAACCAACGATCGAGTTTATCTAAATCGGCTCCGGCCTCTTCGCTGTACTGCGATAGCTCACCAGCAATAGTGGTAATGTCGTTGGCCAAATTAGCTTCTTCATCCCCATAAGGAGCGATATCGACAATATGCAACAATAATTTTGTGCGTGCCAAATGACGTAAAAATTGAATACCCAAACCAGCGCCTTGCGCAGCACCTTCGATCAAACCAGGGATGTCAGCGATCACAAAGCTGCTGCCCATGCCGATACTAACGACGCCTAACTCAGGATGAAGTGTGGTAAATGGGTAATTGGCTACTTTAGGTGTTGCTTGCGATACGGCCCGCAAAAAGGTCGACTTACCAGCATTAGGTAAACCGAGAAGCCCGACATCCGCCAACACCTTCAGCTCTAAGTGAAGCTTTCTGACGTCACCTGGTTTGCCTTTGGTAATTTTACGTGGCGCTTGATTGGTGCTCGACTTGAAAACGGTGTTGCCTAAGCCACCGTCACCGCCCACAGCGACAATGATTTCTTGACCATCTTCGGTCATATCAGCAATCAATTCACCGGTTTGGGCATCGTAAACGATAGTTCCCATTGGAACCTTTACGATAATGTCTTCACCGCCTTGGCCGGTCTTTACTTTACCCGCTCCAGTACCGCCACCTTTAGCTTGATAGTGGCGTACAAAGCGGAAATCTGCCAAGGTGTTTAAATCGTCGGTCACCTGCAGGTGCACCGAACCACCACGCCCGCCATTGCCGCCATCAGGACCGCCACGAGGAATATATTTTTCACGGCGAAAACTTAATGCGCCATGCCCACCGTTACCGGCTTGTACGGTAATCTCTGCTTCATCTACAAATTTCATTCGCGGATTTTAACGGTTTTACTGGTTTTATGTGGTGTTTTAATTACTTATTTAGCGCTTATTCGTTAATAAAACGCGACAAATCTTGCTTCCGCTACTTACAATTCTTTGGCTTGGGTAATCCAGCAAACTTACTGGCCGCCTTGGTCGCGCCTTGCGGGAATAGTTGCAGTAAATATCGACTGTTGGCATTGTCGTCACCGAAGGCTTTTTTAAATACTCGAATGACCATCCTAATGGGTGGCGGAATATTATAATCTTCATAATATTCTCTAAAATAATGAATTATCTCCCAATGCTCTTGATTCAGCGTAACACCGTCAATTTTGGCAATATATTGAGCTAAACCTGGTGACCAACGGAGCCGTTGCTTCAAGAAGCCTTGTGCGTCGGTGGGGTATTGTTGCCCTTCAAATTCAATAAAATTGTCGCTCATTACCATGCCACCTGCTTATCGTGTTGCACAACCAAGTTTACATAGCTAAGGTAATCAATCATCGAGATAGACCGATATTGATTGTTAATACCACGCAACTGGCAATCATCTTGTAAGGCGTAGACTGATATCTTCATCGACGCACATTTAGCCGAAAAAGAACCGAGATTGATAGGTGACTGAAGCGCCAGCACTGCATCTTCGATTAAAACGATCGAATCACCCGGTCGCGCAAAGGCTAATTGTTCAAATAGCCAAACACTATCGTGCCATGAACGGTTGAGTACGAATAGCGTGCTCAAAACGTAAAGACCTTTGCTTGCTGAGCAATTAGCTCGCCGACAGCAAGACTATCCAGTGGCGTGACAGTGCAGATAAGGTCAGATTGGGTTAAGCCGCGAGAGGCAATACTGAGGTCGTGTATATAAATTTTCTCAACTCCAAAATCGGCTAATGCCTTATACGTTTTGGTGAATAATTTTAGACCCTTATCGCTCGACTGCTGCCCCTGCTTTAGTTGAAACACGCCGTCGTGGATAAATAATACCGACACATCCAAGTCAAAGCTTGCGCCGATCAATATAGCGTCGAGTGCCTCTTGGCCGCTGGCATTAGAATACGCAGCGCGACTAATTACATATAATATTTTTTCATCGCTCATTTAAACGTCACCGTGCGATCGCTGTCTAAACTCGCCTGGTGCAAGACGCCCAAACCGGCCACCTTAAAGCCTGAGTGTGAACTGCCGGTACCGAGTTGGTACTCTAGCGCTTGCGCATTGCTCATCAGGCCTCGACGTTCACCAGCGGATATGCAGACCACCAACGGCACCGCGTTTTGCTCGGCAAATTGAGTCCATTCCTCAAGCGCGTTGAATTCATCGTCCAACGGCATTGATAGCCGACTAGCCTGGGTTACGCCGTCTTGATAGAAGAACACTTGGCTAATAGTGTGGCCATTGACCACTGCCGATTGGCAGAAGCGCAGTGCACTAAAAGCCGATTGGCTCGAGTACAACGTACCGCTAACTAACAGGTTAATCTTCATCAGAATCCAACGCGGCGGCTAATTAAAATATTCGTCTTCAAGCGCGTCCATATCTTTCTTCGGCATTTGTAAATAAAAGCCATGCGCTTGAATATCAGCCAACACACGCTCAGCATCGGCTTGCGCCAAAATTCGGTCTGCGGTCAACTCAAACTCGACCACTAAGTTCAACTCGCCCATCAGCCTAAGAATGGCATCAGGAAATTGATCGGGTAGATTATCTTTGTCAAACTCTTGTTTGAGGTATAGAAAATGATTGTCATTGTTCTCACCTTTATAAACGTAGCACTGCATTACTCACCTTTTAGAATAATAAATGTATCAATTCTTGTCGGACTAGTTTGCGTAGAGTAGCTTACTAGTTGATGCGGCAAATGGCGTAACATTGCGTCAAAATCAGGCTTAGCACTTGGGTCGCTGGCTAGCACTTCTAGATATTCACCAATCGCCAAGCTTTTTAACGCCTGTTTTGCACGCAATAGTGGTATGGGGCAGCGTGTACCGCACGTATCTATGCTCATATCGATACGAATATCGACATTGGCGGTGCTTTCTGAGGTTTCGAATGCTTGCTTCAACGGCTTATCAGTCATGATGGTTATACCAAGGTCACTTTTAATGACGCCAGATCAATCGCTAGTATAGCAAGGGCGCCAACATTTTCATCGACAAAAGCTCGTTCGTTAGATAAATTGGTTTTTTTTGCTTTCAGCCAAAACAGCAAACGCGGGTAAGGCAATATCACTTGTTAGCGGTCACGGATGCAAGCGCTCGTTGACAGCCGCTAGCAGCACCTTAGCGTTGATCACTAAACTGAGTTAGTTCAGATGCTGCTGAATGCAATCAATCAGGCAGTCAATATCACTATTCGTGGTGTAAATATGCGGTGATAATCGCATCCCGTATTGGCGCGAATCAAACAACAATTCGTTGGCTCTCATGCTGTCTTCTAAGATCGCTTGATGATCGAATTTGAGTACCGTAGTGCCGCCTTTCTTATCTAAGTCTTGCGGCGAGACGATGCAATTCTCGGGCACGGCATTTAACAATCTTTGAGTTAAGATTCGATTGTGTTCAACTAACGCTTGAATACCAATGTCAGCGATCAGGTTGATGCTGTTACAGGCCCCTATATAGGGCGCTACCGAGGGAGTGCCCCCCCAGAATCGTGATGCATCGTCAGCATATTCAAAATTATGAATATCAAACTCAAACGGATTTTGGTGTGAAAACCAACCAACATCATACGGCTTAAGTTGCTCAATTAGCTCTGCATTAAACCAGACAAAGCCGGCACCGGGGCCACCACAGAGCCACTTGATGCAAGAGCCGACAAGGATGTCGCAATCTGAACTTGATAAATCGATAGGCACAATGCCGGTTGCTTGAGCGGTGTCGACAATGCTAATGATGTCGCGAGCCCGACAAACTTCGGCTATCTGCTCGACCGGCGTAAGCATATTAGTGTTGTAATGTACTTGGGTAATAAAGGCTGTGTGTACATCATCACTTAAGGCTTGCTCCCACGTATCCAGTACTTGTAGGTCGGCGGTTTTGGGTATTAGCCTGAGAGTAAATCCGAGGCGCTCGGCTTGTTGCAATACAAAGCCTGCCGACGGGAAGTCACTCTCAGTCGCCAGAATAACGTTTTTACCAGGCTTCTTGGGTAACGCCATGAGCACTTTTGATAAGCCGCTAGAGACATTAGTCTGCGGGCAAAACTGACTCGCTTCTGACTGCAATAGATTGGCTAATGATTGCTTAAACTGGTTCACACCCGCCAACCAATGTGACCATATATCCTCAGCACCTGAGCGCCAGTGCTGAAGATAATTATGCTCTAGCGCGAGTTCGGTTGAGCGCGGCATCAAGCCTATTGAATGAGTTAATAAGTAGCGCCCATGTTCAGGGCGATGAAAAAGTTCCTGATAATCAGTCATTAGATTAATCCTTCAAACTTGACTTTAGTAGCAATACATCGGCATAGCGACTGGGAATATCAGCAACATCAGCAGCCGAACGCAGGTCGCAGAGTTTTTTCAGGCCACGTAACATTACCGGCAGTGGAGGGCCACTCGCGGTTAGGTCGTGCTGGTCGGTTAGTTGTGCTTTGTCGGCAGGCACTTCGATAAATTTTTTAATCAACATATGATGATGCTGCAACGCCGTTTCGCCATGCGCTTGGCACACCTCTAAGAACATCGACAAGTTACGTTGATACCATTGTTGCTGCTGCTGCCCTCGTTGGTGGCAATCTAAGAAGCCATCCATCAGGCTAGGTCGGCGCATACAGTCACGCAACACTAATTGATCTTCAGGCCGCATAAACAAAAATTTATCGACCAGTAGTTGTGAGTAGTACGGGTCATCAGCACGACATAAGCCCAATAATAAATCAATCACATTAATGCCGGCGAAGTCACCTGCGTTGGCACCACGATATTCTCTCAAACCAACTTTATGAGGCTTATAGTAAGGCCGTATATTGTAGAAAAAACGATCCGTATCGAGTTTCTCAAACAACTCTTGATTATTCACCACCACATCGTTAAGTGCGCTCTTAGCGGCGAGTAGCAAGTCGTATGTAATGACATGCGAGACGCCCAACGGCAAGCAGGCTAGCAAGGCTTGCGAAGCGCGAATAAAGGCGAATACCCCACGTGTGTTGTAGTCAATGAAGAGCTTTTCGTCTGCTAAGTTAGTGAACGACTTATAAACTCCATTATCTGCGCAATTATGCGTCTCAAGGTGAGCTGAGGCAAAGCGTGGAACGACACCTAAAGAGGCGCCTAATTGCAGTGATAAGGCTGATGCCGCTTTCAGCGTGCGCTGCAAGGTATCGCTGCAGAGATCGTTATCGGAACTGTCGTTTTGATCTATCTCATGGCGCCGGCATGCGGCCATGAAAAAACCGACATTACCAAGCAAATCAAAACCATGATCAAAGCCCTCGTCGGTATTGCCTTCGCGTAATAGCGCTTGAATTAGTTCATCACCTTCACCTATTAACTGGTTTTTTAGCTCAGTACCGACCCCGCTTAAATTTTCAGGATTGGCTTGTTGGTTGTAGAGCAACTCAAGATCAGTGTTTATTTGTTTAAAACCATGGCGTATCCATCGATCAAAGCTCTGCGTATTTTTAGTGGTCATTATGCGATCGGAATGAGGTTTTCAATATAATCACGATAACAAATTTAGCTTAGACTAATGGACTAAAAAATCCTTATTTTTCGATTTCCACGACATATTCTGCTAATAAGCTGTTTAGAATTTTTTTATCGATACCTTAATTTTAGGCGATATGGATTAGCGCTCTCTTCGAACATGCAAAACCATAAAGGGGCTATTAATCTCACTTCCTATACTTACTTTAATTTGGCTAGTGATCCGCATGGTGTAAACTAATTGTGATTAAGTCGCTTCACACTTGGTCTCGTATAGTATCAAAAACGTGATTAATTAAACGCTACATTGACTTAAAAAATTGACTCGAATGAATTTATTGACGCTTTTCAAAGCACGTTATAAACAATACGCAAACCCCATTCTACTGGCAACAAGCCTTAGCTTTGCCAGCGCTAACGGCTGGGCGCAAGCTGATCATTTTGATCAACTGCCGGAACTTGGATCAAATGCAGCAAATTTCTTGTCTGAGTACGAGGCGGAGCAATTGGGTAAGTCTTTCATCAGGCAGTCTCGCTACCGCCTTCCCTATGTGTCTGACCCAGAATTAGTTGGCTATATAAACCGTTTAGGTAACCGTCTATTAGAGGTGAGTGACGATGCTGGAAAGCCGTACCACTTCTATTTGATCGATAACAATGTTATCAACGCCTTCGCGGTTCCTGGCGGCCATATCGCCATGCATACCGGTATTTTGACAAAATCAGAGAGTGAAAGTGAGCTTGCCTCGGTTGTTGCACACGAGATATCACATGTAACGCAATCACACATTTCGCGTAAATTTGAAAATTCACAATACGATTCATGGCTTGCCATCGGAGCCTTACTGGCGGCTGTCGCATCGGGCAGTGGTGAGGCAGCTCAAGCCGCAATAGGCGTATCTCAAGCAAGCATTATAGATCGACAACTGACGTTTAGCCGAGCCTATGAAACAGAAGCTGACTCGCTAGGAATCAGGCTGCTCAGCCGCGCTGGCTTCGACCCCGCGGCAATGCCAGTATTCTTCAAGAGATTGCTAGCAGAGAGTCGAATTAGTGAATCACATGCACCTGAGTTTATCCGCTCTCACCCGCTAACCATTAACCGTATTTCAGAGTCAGCTGAGCGTGTACGAGCCTACCCTAAAGCGCCGATACAAGATCAGTCAGAGTTTTTAATGATGCAGGCTAAAGCGACCGCCGGCTACGCAAAAGACAAATCAGTTGTTCGTGACTTATATGCCGCACAAATAAAATTGGGTAAAAATACGCTGCCTAACCGCTACGGTTACGGTATGGCGCTGGCTGAGAATGGAGAATTCGATCTGGCTCGTAAAGTTTTAGCCGAGCTGGATAAAGATTACCCGAATAATGTCAGTGTAAAACTAATCAAGTCTGACAACGAACTGAATGCGGGCGAAATAGAAACTGGGTTGACTGAACTTAAAGAGCTTTACGTAACGCAGAATAAGTTAGGTAACCACTTAATCGATATCTATTATGCCAATGCCTTAGTACTGACTAAAAATAACCAAGAAGCGATCCCGATTCTACATAAAGCTATTGCCAATAATAAAGATGAGCCATACTTTCATATACTGCTCTCTCGAGCTTATAGTGAGACAGGTGATAGTTTGCGATCGTATCAAGCGCGCGGCGAGTATCACTATTTAAGTGGCAACTACGAATTCGCCATAAGGCAATATAAGCGCGCTTTTAGGTTAACTACCACAGAATATGAGCGTGCAAGGCTAGGCGCTAGAATTGAAGATGTTGAGAAAGAGTTAGAGATTATCAGAAACCTTTAAGACTAACCGCGCTCTAATCTCTAGAGCGCGTTAAAGCCACTCGAGTCTATTTAAAAAACTCAAGGATAATATGAGCGGTTGCTTCAGGCTGCTCTATATGCAGCATATGCCCGCAGTGCTCAACTTCGAAGTAATCTTTTGTCGCCACTCGCAATTCAGTTTTGGCTTCATCTATGCGCCCAAACTCTGCGAAGCGTCGATATAAGCTTGAATCTTTGGCCATCACCAAACCAACCTTGGCGGTGATTTGACTCCATATCTCCAACACATCGTCAAAATGATAACGCACTGGGTTGGCGTAGCGGTGTGCGTGATCATGCTTCAAACGATACGCGCCTTGATCACCAAATGACTCACCCCACATATTGGCTAACTCAATAATTTTTTCAGGTGCCAGTGTCGGATTGCCTTTGTGTACCGAATAACACAGCGCGTCGAAATGCGGATAAATCTTAGTTGGCTCGTCACTGGTGATCTCGCGCAGCCAACGGCGATATTTTTCTGGCGCTTCTGAGGCAACCGTAGGTGCCATACCAAGGGCTTCAAGGCTCAACACTTTGCTAACTCTGTGGGGCTGAATACCCGCATACATCAAGGCTATATTACCGCCCATACTATGGCCTACCAAGTTGGCCGGCTGATTAGGGCTATAATAATCAAGCAGCTTTTCAAGATCGGCAAAGTAGTCCGGAAACCAATAGCTCTGAGCATGATCGGTTTGGCCGAAGCCCCTCCAATCGGGTGCAACTAAAAAGTAATCTTCAATTAGGTGTTCCGATACAAACTTGTAAGTAGCGCCACAATCCATCCATCCATGCAACAACACCAGCAATGGCTTGGAGGAATCGCCCCACTCTTGAATATGGTGATTTAGGCCTCTGATATCTAAGCTTCTTGTATTCATTCTATCTCGCAAAATTGTACCGCTGACGATCAAAGCCCCGGTGTAAGCGAGGCCTCTGTCTGTGCAACTGCTTAGTCGCTAACTAACCGGCTAAAGAGTCTAAAGATAAACCAACCACTTTTTGCATAACGCGAACAACTTGGTTGCTATAGCCCGCTTCGTTGTCATACCAGACATACAATACAACACGCGAACCTTCAGCAATAGTTGCGCCGCCATCGACCACGCCGGCATGCGTTGAACCAACCAAATCAGATGACACAACTTCGGTTGAGTAAGTGAAGCCAATTTGCTCTTGAAGTGGCGAATGGTAAGAAATTTGACGGAAGGTTTCGTTAATATCTTCAGCCGTTACTTGTTGCTTCAGGTTCAGGTTCATTACCGCCATAGACACATTAGGGGTTGGTACTCGAATCGCATTACCGGTTAATACACCCGCCAACTCTGGTAACACCTTGGCAACGGCCTTAGCCGCTCCAGTCGAAGTAATAACCATATTCAACGGCGCGCTTCGACCACGGCGTTCGGCGCTGTGGTAGTTATCGATCAAGTTTTGATCATTGGTGTAAGAGTGAATCGTCTCGACATGACCACTCTCTATACCGTATTTATCATTGATAACTTTGAGCGGCGGTACGATCGCATTAGTAGTACAAGACGCCGCACATAAAATAGTATCAGTCGCTTCAATCAAATCGTCGTTGATACCGTAAACGATATTCTTGATATCGCCTTTTGCCGGAGCGGTTAGCAACGCTTTGGAAATGCCTGGGCACGATGTATGTTGGCCAAGACCGGCTTCATCTTTCCAAATGCCGGTGTTATCAACCACCAAAGCATCTTTGATACCGTATACGGTGTAATCAATCTCAGCGGGGTTGCTGGCGTAAATAAATTGGATGAAGTTACCATTAGCAATAATCGCTTGGTTTTCGACATCGACTTTAATTGAGCCGTAAAACTCGCCATGCACTGAATCTCGACGAAGCTGTTGAGCGCGTTTTTCCAAATCTATTTGCACATCACCTTTAGAGCGAACTACCACACCGCGTAAGCGAAGCTTCGCACCCGTTCCAGTGCGCTCAATAAGTAGCCGCGCGAGCAAGCGACCAATTCGACCAAAACCATAAAGCACTACATCGTGAGACTCATCATCTTCAGCTTGCCGATCACCCAATAACTGAGATAAACGACGTACTAAGAACACTTGCATCTGCTCGTCAGTGTCTTGCGTAATGTATTCGTGACACAGTTTGCCTAAGTCTATGCGGCACGGACGTAAATCCATTTTTTCAATCAGCTGCAACATCGCATAGCTTTGATCCATATCAAGCGTTTGACCAACAATCAATTGACCGTGTAAATGGGCCTTGATAATCTCGATAGTTGACGCGTTCATAATTTTCTGACCAAAAACACGAAGCACCACGCTAGGACCGCGATACAAAGACCCCAGCAAGGGGATCATTTTTTCGGCAATGGCTTGCCGACTATTCCAACTACTAAGGTGCTGCTGACTGATCTCTCGACCCATGACTGCCTCTCTAGACTATATAAAACGTATTTACGTTAGTCCGGTAACCTAAGACACTAGGAATTCAGACGCTTTTTTGGTGGAGGCTGATTATAACCATTTTTTAAAACTTTGTTCATCATCAAAACTCATAGCGGAAATACGACAAAAAAGGTTACTAGGTCAAACACAGTAGAGAAACGCTAAATTAATCAAAATCGAGAGATATTTTCAAGCTCACATATCGGTTTAGCATCACTAATACCTGCCTCTACAGATCTTTCCCGAACTACTTACGTCAGCGTTTATCAATAGGCGATCGTTTAAACTGACGCACTGCCACTGACGGCTTAAACATGCGGTGCTAAAAATTAAACTCGATACTCTCTCGCTGCATCGGCTAGCCATAAGCCTAGATAGTCGGCGAAACTTCGTCGCACGATTAACTTATAGCTTGGCGCGTCATCAACTTGCCAAAGCGTCATACCAGTCTTGGCGATAACCGTCTGCGCACACTGTCCAGTCGAAAAAACCGAATGGTGTAAATCCAGCGGGCAACCCTTAAGCAACAAAGCTTGTGCCTTAGCACCGGATATTTCCAATACTGTGTTGGCCCCCGATACATCATTAACCGCGGAAAATGTATCCCCTAAGCCGCTCTCTAGTTGGCTTATAATCTGGGAAACACTTTCTTCAGAGGTCACCACTAACCATTCATTGGGGCCTAACCATAAAATGGTATTGCCATCGGCCTCTAAAAATGTGTTGGCTTTGATTGGTAAGCTGTCACCCAATACTTGCTTAACCGCCGACATAAAATCAGTGTTATCGCTTGCACCTCGTATATTTACATGGCCTAAAAACGCGTGTTCTTTAATCGTCAGTAGGTCATCGTTTGCGCCTAATTGAGCGAAGTCGATTTCGACCATCGGGCTAGTTGCATTGGAATTAGACATTTTGTTTTTCTCCCTGCGGGTCGATAAACACCGTCGACGAAATTTTAGCGGCCACAAATTTGCCATCGGTAGTGGTCACATAAATAGTCTCACCTTGACGCTGAAAGCCATTTTTGACAAGTGCTAAGGCAATCGAACGGCCAGCACAAGCACTATGATAAGAGGATGTAACATGGCCTAACATCGGTAACGGAATCTTCTCGCTAGGCTGATTAACTATTTGCGCACCCTCTTGCAAAACCTGTTTTGGATCTTCAGTTAATAAGCCAACCAACTGCTTGCGATCTTGACGTGCGGTATCAACTCGCGTGAGAGAGCGTTTACCCAAAAAGTCTTTGGCTTTTGAAACGGCCCATCCCATGCCGAGATCGATTGGGGTAACCGAGCCGTCGGTGTCTTGACCAACAATCACATAACCCTTTTCTGCGCGCAGTACGTGCATTGTTTCAGTGCCGTAGGGGGTGATGTCGTAAGGCTTGCCAGCGGCTATTAATTGCTCCCAAACGAAACGACCATGATTTGCGTTAACGTTAACCTCATAGCAAAGTTCGCCTGAAAAGCTAATACGATTAACTCTCACCGGAAGCCCAGCCAAGGTGCCTTGGCGCGAGGCCATAAATGGGAACGCGTCTTTATCAAAGTCAATGCCCTCGATAATCGAGCTCACCAGCTTGCGACTATTCGGGCCGGCTACCGCCGAGGTAGCCCAATGATCCGTCACCGAGGTTAGATATACCTCAAGCTCAGGCCATTCGGTTTGTAACCACAACTCCATCCACCCCATTACGCTAGCAGCTCCGCCAGTAGTGGTGTGCATAAAGTAGCGATTATCATCTAAGCGTATGGTCACGCCGTCGTCCATCACCATGCCATCTTCACCAAGCATAAAACCATAGCGAGCACAATTAATGCCGAGCTTTTTCCAAGCATTGGTGTAAATCATATTCAGAAAATCGCCTGAATCCTTACCGCTGATCTCAATTTTTCCCAGCGTTGATGCGTCCATAATTCCAACGCTATTACGAACAGCTAAGCATTCGCGGTCAACCGCCTGATCAAGCGTCTCATGGGCGTGCGGAAAATACCAAGGCCGCTTCCACTGACCAACATCCTCGAATAAGGCGCCATTTTCCTGATGCCAAGTATGCATAGCAGTTTTACGTACCGGATCAGACAGAGTACTGCCAATTTCAGGCCCAGCAATAGCACCAAACGTTACGGGTGTGTAGTTAGGTCTAAATGTTGTGGTACCGGTATCGGAAATTTTATTGCCTAATGCTTCAGACAAAATAGCCATGCCGCTGATATTCCCCATCTTGCCCTGATCGGTTCCAAAACCGAGTGCGGTATAACGCTTAACGTGCTCTATCGACTCAAAACCTTCCCTAGCCGCTAGATATATATCAGAAACAGCAACATCATTCTGTGGGTCAACAAAGGCTTTCGCGGTACGACTTGGCAATCCCTCGGTTGGTACACGCCAGAGCGGCTCTAAAGCGGTGTACTCAATCTGATCGCTTGACGGAATAGAGATATCAGTGGCGTTAAAACCAGCAGCCTGAGCCGCTGCAATACCCGCGGCGGCGCCTTCTGACAAACAGTCTGCCAGTGAGAAACTAGCATTAGCGGCACCAACAGAAATCTGTTTTTGCACCACGAGACCGGTTTCAAAACACGATTTCTCATCATTCCAAGCAGCTTTACCACCCGACTGCGAGAACAAGTGGATGGCAGGATTCCAACCGCCTGAGGTGGCTACTAGATCACAATCGAGTCTTTGTATAGCGCCCGAAATAGATTTTCCATCGGCACTTATATTTCTAATTTCAGCGGCGATAACCTTTGCTTTACCTAGCACGTTAACAATCGCACAGCCATTAATCACCTTTACCCCTGTCGCCTTTACTGCCTCAGCCAGAATAATGCCATCGGCTCTAGAATCAACCAGAGTGACCTCACTGACACCCGATTTTTTTAGGTCAATCGCGGTTTGATAGGCGCCGTCGTTGTTAGTAAAGACCACAGCTCTATCGGCTAGTTTGATGGCATAACGATTAGCATAAGTAGAGACGGCTGAGGCCAACATCACCCCTGGGCGGTCATTATTAGCAAATACAATTGGTCGCTCATGGGCGCCGCTGGCCAACACTACTTGCTTTGCTCTTACTCGCCAAACTCGCTCTCGCGCACCCTTACGATCACTCACTGCAAGGTGGTCGGTTAAGCGCTCGGCGATAGTCAAAAAATTGGCGTCATGATAGCCAAACACGGTCGCCCTCGGAAGAATAGTCACCTCCGGCATTTGCCGAAGTTCGTCGATAGCCCTTTCCGCCCAGACAGAAGCCCCTATTGACTCTATGCTTGCGCTCGATGACAACAAACGGCCACCCAGCTCTTCTTGCTCGTCAGCAATTATTACGCGAGCGCCTGAACGCCCAGCAGCTAAGGCCGCCATTAAGCCCGATGGCCCAGCACCAACAACCAAAACATCGCAATGAGCATTGGTTTTCTCATAGTGGTCGGGATCAATCTGTTTTGGTGACTCGCCTAAACCCGAAGCCTGACGAATTACGTGCTCGTAGGTCATCCAAAACTTTTTCGGCCACATAAACGTTTTGTAGTAAAAGCCGGCGGGTAAAAATCTAGAAAAAGCGCCAAACACTGACATCACATCAAAATTCACGCTTGGCCAAGCATTAGTACTATTGAATACCATGCCCTGATAAATTTGCGCCTGAGTACCGCGTACATTTGGAATCGTTAAGGCTCCCTGCTCTACTTGAAATAAAGCGTTTGGCTCTTCAGCACCATCACCAACGCTGCCGCGTGGTCGGTGATACTTCCAACTACGACCTATTAATCGCATGCCATTTGCAAGCAAAGCCGAGGCTATGGTGTCACCTTGATAACCTTGATATTGCTTACCGTCAAAACTGAAGCTGATAGGCTTTGATCGATCTATACGACCACCACTTGAAAGACGATTCATTATTGTGGGCCCTCAATTTGCTCTAAGCTCGGCTGCGGATCACCAATTTTATAGACGCATTTAAACTTATAGGTCACGGTGTCCCGCACCGCGTTAAACCAGCGTCGGCAACCGGCCGAGTGATTCCACATTTCACGATGCAGACCTTTGGGGTTAGCTCGGCAAAATACATAGTCAGCCCACTGCTGATCTGTCACCGTATCAGGCTCTAATGGTCGGGCATTATGTGCTTCGCCACCATAGCTAAATTCGCTTTCGTCACGCTGGCCACAATATGGGCATTCAATTATTAACATTTTAGAAAACTCCTATTACGCAACTAGTGGGCGACGCCAGCAGCGCCATGTTCGTCGATTAGCGCACCAGAAATAAAACGCTCAAGCGCAAACGCAGCATTCAGTTCATGCGGCTGATCATTGGCCATGGTGTGAGCAAACACCCAGCCAGAGCCTGGAGTGGCTTTAAAACCACCAGTGCCCCAACCACAATTGAAATAGAGGCCCTTAATATCAGTTTTACTGATAATCGGACATGCGTCTGGGCACGTATCAACAATACCGCCCCATTGACGATTCATGCGCACACGCCTGAAAATCGGAAATAACTCCATGATCGCCGTCATAGTATGTTCGATAGTGGTAAAACTGCCGCGCTGACCATAGCCATTGTAGCTATCGATGCCGGCCCCCACTACCAAGTCACCTTTGTCCGACTGACTTATATAGCCATGTACTGCATTCGACATCACCACGGTATCTAACACTGGTTTAATTGGTTCAGATACAAACGCTTGTAACGGGTGACTTTCAATCGGCAAACGCAAACCCGCCATGGCTGCTAAAACACTTGAGCTTCCAGCGGTTACGACGCCAACCTTAGGAGATTGGATATAACCTTGTGATGTTTCAACACCTTTAATTTCGCCGTTTTCTCGAACAAAGCCAGTGACCTCACAGTTTTGAATAATATCGACACCAAGCGCATCCGCGGCTCGAGCAAAGCCCCACGCCACAGCATCATGACGCGCGGTGCCACCACGCGGTTGAAATGATGCGCCGAGCACCGGGTAACGGCTATCAGGTGAACAATTTAAATGCGGTATACGTTTGGCAAGTTCGGCTGCGTAGACTACTTCACCGTCGACACCGTTTAAGCGATTGGCGTTTACCCGACGTTGGATATCACGCATGTCTTGCAAGGTATGACCTAAGTTGTAAACACCACGTTGACTGAACATGACGTTATAGTTCAGATCTTGGCTCAAGCCTTCCCAAAGCTTCATCGATTTTTCATAAAGCTGAGCGGCTTCATCCCAAAGGTAGTTAGAGCGGACGATAGTGGTATTTCGGCCGGTATTACCACCTCCGATCCAGCCTTTTTCTAAGACGGCAATATTGCGCATGCCATGCTCTTTTGCTAAATAGTAAGCACTGGCTAAGCCGTGACCGCCACCGCCAACAATTATCGCATCGTAACGTTTCTTCGGCGTTGGACTACGCCATGCGCGTTCCCAGTTTTCATGGTGACTGATGGCGTTTCGTGCCAATGAAAAAATCGAATATTTACTCATGTTTTACTCAATCCTGATCTAACACTCAATTACGTTAACCGCGAGACCGCCGCGCGACGTCTCTTTGTATTTGGTCTTCATGTCTGCGCCAGTATCGCGCATGGTTTTAATCACTTTATCAAGCGAGACGAAATGTGTGCCGTCACCGCGCATCGCCATTCGTGCCGCGTTAATGGCTTTTACCGCCGCCATCGCATTACGTTCTATGCAAGGCACTTGCACCAAACCACCGACAGGGTCACAGGTAAGCCCAAGGTTATGTTCCATACCAATTTCAGCGGCATATTCGACTTGCTCGGGCGTGCCGCCCAAGACTTCGCACAGAGCGCCAGCCGCCATTGAACAGGCTGAACCGACTTCGCCTTGGCAGCCAACTTCGGCGCCAGATATTGAGGCATTCTTCTTAAATAAGGTTCCAATTGCCGCCGCGGTTAGTAAAAAACGAACCAAACCGTCATCATTCGAACCTGAAATAAATTTATGATAATAATGCATGATTGCGGGGATGATCCCCGCAGCGCCGTTGGTCGGAGCGGTTACCACTCGACCACCGTTAGCATTTTCTTCATTAACCGCCAAGGCGTATAAGTTGACCCAATCAAGAACCGATAAAGGGTCACGCAGTGAGGCTTCCGGTTGCGACTTCAAACTTTCGTACATCTGCGCAGCGCGACGTTTCACTTTTAAACCACCTGGCAACACACCCTTTTGCTCGCAACCACGCTGCACGCACGCTTTCATAGCCGACCAAATCTCCAGCATTCCAGCTCTAATTTCATCTTCAGTTCGCCACATTTTTTCGTTTTCAAACATCACGTCGCTAATCGACATGTTGTTTTCACGGGTAATTTTTAGTAACTCTTCAGCGCTATCAAATGGGTAAGGTAACTGGGTCGCGTCAGGCACAATGCGGTCAGCTCCCATAGCCGCTTCATCCAACACAAAACCACCACCTACCGAGTAATAAATCTTACTGACCAATTCCTGCCCAGCATCATTAAAAGCCATAAACTTCATACCATTGGAATGATGCGGTAAGGTTTTTCGGCGGTGCATGATTAAATCATGTTGCTCATCAATAGTAATTGCGTGCTGACGATTCAAGGAAATCATTTTCGAGCTGCGGATGTTGGCTAGTTGCTGATCGACACGATCAACGTCAACACTCTCGGGCAAGTCGCCTTGCAAGCCCAGTAGAACCGCCTTGTCTGAACCGTGCCCTTTACCTGTTGCACCAAGCGAACCATACAATTCCACCTGAACACGGCCGACCTTAGCTAAGACACCGCTATCTTGAAGTCCGTCGACAAACCATTTTGCCGCTCGCATAGGACCAATGGTATGTGAGCTTGATGGCCCTATACCGATGGTAAATAAATCAAATGCACTGATGCTCATGAGGGTTCCTGAAAAGGATTTATATGTGCTAAAGAATATAGCAGCAAAGTAAATCAACTTAACCATCTACGACTTACAATTATGCACTCGCGACTCGTCTCCTCGAGTGATAATTACACAACCGCATCAACGAAATACTCTACAATTCGAATGGCAGCTGAAAACCAAGGGGGAATAAATGCTTATTTTTTTAAAACGTGGTACTCAACTTTTACTCGGAGTTATCTTTCTAGGGTGGTTAATAACTCTGCTCGCGATCAAGTTTGAAAAACATCAGTACACGCAAATCACCGCAGAGCAGCGCACTCAAGCTACTAACTACTTGCAGGGCAAGGTAACGCTAGCGCCAAACAACCTTCAGTACCAAACCTTCAACGCCGAGCCAGGGGTTGATCTACGAACCGCTACCGTTGATGCCAAGAATGCAAAAGGTACAATCGTATTTGTACCTGGTTTTACCGGTACGATCGAAATGTCGATGCAAACTATTAGCCAATTGAACAAGGCCGGCTTTAGAGTGGCTGCATTAGAGTATCGCGGGCAAGGAAAATCTTATCGGCCGATAAGTAACCCAGAAAAAGGCTATGTCGAAGACTTCGCTTTATTAGCCAACGACTTAGCAAAATTCGCACGCCATGTTAAGCGCGACGACGAACCTCTATTTTTCTTCTCGATATCTAAAGGCGCGCACATCACCCTGCGTATGGCCGCCGAACATAAGGTTGATGTAAGCGCATTTGCTTTGGTAGTGCCAATGATTCAAATAAATACTGGCGACCTGGACTACTCGTTTGTTAAAAATTTAGCGCATACATTAAACGCCATCGGCTTAGGCAATATGTATGCCCCAGGCAATTCTCAATGGCCACCCCAACCATTGATTTTTGGTGAGGCCAATGGCTGTAATTCAAACCCCGATACAGCTCAGCTACAAAGCGCAATGTTTGCATTGGATGAGACCTTAAGAACTCGTGGAGCAACTATTAAATGGCTTAAAGAGACCACTGACTCAACCGACAAACTGCTTAGCCCTGGCTTTATGAATGCCCTTAAACAGCCAGTGAAAATATTCACCGCCGGCGATGACCGGTTGGTTAGAAGTGATGTGGCCACCAAGTTTTGTTCAAGTTTGGCAAGCTGTGAGGTCACCCATTTCGAACAGGCGCGCCATTGCATTAATCGCGAAAGCCAAGAGCGCATGAACGAAATAGTTCGACAGTCGGTTGCGCATTATGAAAAATCGCTAGAGTTAAGTAAACTGAGCGAGCGTAATCTCAGTTCCGCAGATTAAAATTTGCTTCCAATCAAGCTTCATCCACGCCTGTTACGACAACTTCTCTCGTCGTAACTGACGCTCATCTCGCGGCGAAACATTATAACGATCGCGATACGATTTACTAAAATGCGGTGCTGACACAAACCCGCAGGCAATCGCCACCTCGGCAATTGATTTATCGGTTTGCAGTAAAAGTTGGCGTGCTTTCTTCAGTCGTAAATCAAGGTAATAGCGTCGAGGCACACAGTCCAGATATTTTTTAAACAGGCGCTCTAGTTGTCGGCGTGAGATACCAACCAATGATGCCAGATCATCTAGTACGATAAGCTCTTCCAAGTTGGCTTCCATTAGAGCCACCGCCTCGGTCAGTTTTGGCTGATTAGTGCCGACTAACAGTTTCAATGGTATGCGTTGTTTGTCGTAGCTGCCACGCATACGATCACACATAAATTGTTCAGAGATTGAGACGGCTAATTGATTGCCATGCTCTTTCTTGACGATTTGCACCATCATGTCTAATGGCGCTGTACCGCCAGCCGCTGTGTATCGATCACGGTCGACTTCGAACAACTCTTCTGAGGTGATGACTTCAGGCGACATTTCTCTCAGACTGGCGATATTTTCCCAGTGGATAGTGCACCGATAACCGTCTAATAGGCCCGCTTTAGCCAAAATAAAAGTGCCCGTACAAAGACCTCCAAGAATGGTGTGACGAGATTTAAACTTGTGCAGCTGACGGCTAATTTCATCGGCCCATTGTTCTTGCACGCGCATACCGCTGCAGACAAATAACACGTCTAAATGGCCCGCATCGGCCATCTTATTGCCAGGCATAACCTCCAACCCATTGGAAGCTAGCACCGACGTGCCCGTCATGGTGTAAGTCGGCCATTGATAAAACTCTTGGCGACCAAGTTGGTTCGCCATTCGCAACACTTCAACCGCCGAGCTGACCGCTATCATTGAATAATTGGGTAACAGCAAAAAACCGTAGCGAACGGGCTTAGGCTCAACAACTCTCATATCAACTTATCCTCAGGTGCTTATTAGCACCCACTGCCTATGCCGCGAGTTCAAAAATAAAACTCAGTTTAGGGGCTTATTGCTAAAAAAAGCCCCCCGTTTATGCTAATTATTACGACTTTGATAAATATCTTAAGGGACTGATCATAGCACCAAAAATTCGCGTCTGAGTACCTATAAATACGCCAAACCTGTGATCAAAAGGATTAAATTATTATGGTCAGTCAACCACCCACCTAACGTGCAGATGAAATTGATATGAAAATACCTCGAGAAGTGGAGGTCAAGACAGCACAATTAACCCCAAAGTCATCCAAAAATAACGATAATTCGCTGTATCCATTAGGTTTGCGCAATAAGTTCATTTATTATGTCGAGCCTAATTTCGGAACCACTATCGGGAGTGCCTTGTGCGCATCAACTATTTTAATACGCTGCCATTGAGAGTGCAGTTAGAAGAGCTCGGCAAGTGCCGTTTCATGGACCGCAGCGAGTTCGAAAATGGCGTGGATATTATCCGCGACAAGAAAATCGTTATCATTGGATGCGGGGCACAAGGCTTAAACCAAGGCTTGTGTTTAAAAGACTCTGGTTTAGACGTCAGCTACGCACTGCGGCCTGAAGCAATTGCAGAAAAACGTCAGTCTTATCAGAATGCCGTTGATAATGGTTTCACCGTAGGCACTTATGAAGAATTAATTCCGACTGCCGACATCGTCATGAACTTGACACCTGATAAGCAGCATAGTCCGGTGGTTAAAGCGGTTATGCCGTTAATGAAAGCGGGTTCAACGCTCGACTATGCGCATGGCTTCAATTTGGTTGAAGAAGGTATGCAAATCAATAAAGACATCACCGTCGTAATGATGTGCCCTAAATGTCCGGGCTCTGAAGTTCGTCACGAGTTTGTGCGTGGATTTGGCGTTCCAACCTTGATTGCAGTTCATCGTGAAAACGACCCTCGCGGCGACGGCCTTGAAATAGCCAAAGCGCTTGCAGTCGGTACCGGCGGTCATCGAGCTGGCGTTTTAGAATCGTCACCAATTGCTGAAGTAAAGTCAGATTTGATGGGTGAGCAAACGATTCTTTGCGGCGTACTGCAAACCGGTGCGGTTCTTGGCTTTGACAAAATGGTAGAGCAAGGTGTTGAGCCTGGTTACGCCGCCAAGCTAATCCAATACGGTTGGGAAACCGTTACCGAAGCGCTAAAGCACGGTGGCGTTACCAATATGATGGACCGCTTGAGTAACCCTGCAAAAATCAAAGCCTATGATCTATCTGAAGAATTGAAAGATTTACTTCGTCCATTGTTCGAAAAGCATCAAGACGACATTATCTCTGGCGAGTTCTCCAGCACAATGATGGCTGATTGGGATGCTGACGACGTAAACCTACATAAATGGCGTGCTGAAACAGCAGAAACTAATTTTGAAAAACAAGCCATTACTGACGCTGAAATCTCCGAACAAGAGTACTTTGACCATGGTATTTTACTGGTTGCCTTTGTTCGAGCTGGTGTAGAACTGGCATTCGAAACTATGGTCGCCGCTGGCATCATTGAAGATTCGGCTTACTATGAGTCATTGCATGAAACGCCGCTTATCGCCAATACCATCGCGCGTAAGAAATTGTATGAAATGAATGTGGTTATCTCTGATACAGCGGAATACGGTTGCTACTTATTCGACCAAGCCGCCCGACCGCTATTGGCTGAGAAGTTTATGCCAAAGATTGGCACTGACGTCATCGGAAAAGGCCTAAGCTTAGACGACAATGGTGTTGATAACACTCGCTTGGTTGAAGTCAATAAAGCGATTCGTGAGCATCCTGTCGAAGTAGTAGGTCAAAAACTACGTGGCTATATGAAAGACATGAAAGCAATCGTCTAAAAGTTGCTCTCGGGTTTTTGAAAAGGT
>JAWUZB010000117.1:0-10989 GCA_034110505.1 Gammaproteobacteria bacterium | reverse complement strand
ACGTTCTCGCCCGGCAGCGCAAAGTCGACAAACACTACCTTACCGTCTTCGCCGCGCCCTACTCCACGTCCATCATGGGCCATAGAGTCAATTTGGATCTCGCGTGGAGTTAAATCTAGTTGCTTACGATTACGAGGACGTCTGGCCATGATTGGGTCTCAAAAATATGGTTTACAAGGAGTTGGGATGCGCACTTTACGAAAAAAATGGTGCGGCGGCTATTTTAGTGCAAGCGCTGGCTCTTGGGTATATGATTCGATCACATAACTAAAAACAAAACTTTAATCAAAGGAACCAGCAATGACCTATGTAGCACTCGTTACTTTAATAATTTTAATTCAATATTTTTTCTTTATGCTGCAAGCTGGTATGGCTCGTGGCAAAGATACCGTTGTCGCACCAGCAACCACTGGCGACGAAATGTACGAACGTAAATCTCGAGTGCAAATGAACACGCTTGAGCAACTAATTATTACCTTGCCGGCGATAATGATTTGCGCGCATTACTTTCGCCCTGATGTAGCGGCTATTTTAGGCTGGGCATTCATTATTGGTCGTTTTGTATACTCATACTCTTATATCAAAGACCCGAAGTCTCGTGGAGCCGGTTTTATGATCGGTTTTCTAGCTAACGTGATCCTTATTGGCTGTGGTCTTTACGGTGTTATTACTGGCATACACTAAGCCATATTAGGCTTTAGACTGGCGCTATAAAAGTAACTAGCCGCCTTGCCACACTTGTAGAAATTCCTGCAAGTGTGGCTCTCCTTTCTGGAGTGTATTTTTCACGATTTGCTGCTCCGCAGCTAGACCACCATCGGTCAAATTGCCACGAACATGCTGCCAGTGTAAATAAATCAAGTAGGTATTCAGCGCGTCAGTTTCACAATAATCTCGAATCGCTTTAATTTCTCCGGCTTGGTATTGCTCCCAAACTTTGGAGCCGCTCATACCCATCTTTCCAGGTAAGCCCAGCAGCACTGCCATTTCATCTAATGGAGCAAAGGCTCTATTATTGTAACCGGCGATAACATCCATCAGATCTGTATGGCGTGCATGGAAGCGACCAATATAATTATTCCACTTAAATTCGCGGTCGTCTTCGCCAAGATCCCAATAGCGTGGCGCTTGTACACTATTGATCAGCCCACGATAGTGCAATACTGGCATATCAAAACCCGAGCCATTCCAAGTGACTAAGGTTGGCGTATGCTTATCTACTCCATCAAAAAAATTCTGAACAATTTCCTTCTCACTACTGTCTTCAGTGCCCAGCGTCCAAACCGAAAACTGGTCTTTTTGTACATTGCGATAAACCGCCGAAATAGCCACCACCTTTTGCAGATGAGTAGCAATGAAATCATGACCGACTTTTTGCCGTCGCTTAGCAAACATTGCTTCACCGACCTCGGCGTCACTGAGACCTTTTAAGTCGAGTATTTTTCGCCCGCCTTCGACATCTGGAATAGTTTCTATATCGAACGCTAATATATTCATGGTTTAACCATACCTTGGTTAATAAACACCCGTAGATAGATAGCGGTCGCCGCGGTCACAGATGATTGTTACGATTACCGCGGTTTTACCGGCGGCTTCTTGTTCAGCCGCAATTTGCAACGCAATAGCCATCGCGCCCCCGGCTGATACGCCAGCGAAAATGCCCTCTTCAGTTGCCATTGCTCGCATCGTTTCTTCGGCTAGGGTTTGGTGCACGTCAAGCGTACGGTCAACTCGCGACGGATCAAATATTTTAGGTAAATAAGCTGCTGGCCAACGACGAATCCCAGGTATCTGTGATTTACCTTCAGGCTGAACACCAATAATTTCAACGCTCGGCTTTTGTTCTTTTAAATAGGCAGAAACGCCCATGATAGTGCCGGTTGTCCCCATCGAACTGACAAAATGGGTTACTTCACCACCAGTATCACGCCAAATTTCAGGTCCAGTAGACTCATAGTGAGCTAACCAGTTGTCAGCATTAGCAAACTGGTCAAGCACTACTCCCTCGCCGTTTGCGTGCATCTCGCTGGCCATATCTCGGGCAAATTCCATACCACCGGCCGCTTGCGATACTGAGATTATTTTAGCCCCAAAGGCGCGCATCGAGGCACGCCGTTCTTCACTCATATTATCAGGCATGATTAAGGTCATCTTGTAACCTTTGATGGCAGCCGCCATGGCTAACGCAATACCTGTATTGCCACTAGTCGCCTCAATCAGAGTATCGCCAGGCTTAATCTCGCCACGCTCTTCAGCTTTGACAATCATATTTAAAGCGGGACGGTCTTTTACCGAACCGGCGGGGTTATTGCCCTCAAGCTTGCCCAGCACTGTGACAAGTTTGCCCTGCCAAAGCCGCTTTAGCTTTACCAGCGGCGTGTTGCCTACTAAATCTTCGAGGTATTTATATTGCACGATTTTATTTTGTTAAGTATCTGCTTAAAACCAATAAGATAGGTCGCCGTCAATGGCGACCTATCTGAATTACTTGCAGCGTATATCAATCAACTAATCGTCACCGAAAGCCATTACGAATTGCAAAATATACCAAAACAATAAGGCAATCGATGAGAATAACGCCAATGATGCCGCTACATGTTGGTCTTCCCGATAGCTGTGCAACACGTTAGACGTTGAGTACAGCACGCAACCGCCAGCGAATAGAATCATAACGGCCGAGAAAAACAAGCCTAACTGAAAGCCAAAAACAATTCCTGCGAAGATAAAACCGATTGCGACTAGACCGCCAATCGACAAAGCCGGGCCAATAAATGAGAAATCTTTTCGAGTTGTAAACACCGTTAAGGTAATACCGGCTACCAGAGCAATTGTAATCAAACCGGCATTTTCAATAGCCCCTGGTGCGAAGTTCTGCGCCATGTAGATTAACGGTAGAAAGATTATCGCCTGTGCAACAATATAAATACCTAAACCAGCATATTGAAGTTCTCGAGACGCGCCGTTGTGCGCCCACTTGTCGGCCAGCATACCAACGCCCATAAAAGCACCAAGCACAAGTAACCAACTCCATTTACTTGTGGCAAGCAAAGCCATGGCTTGTTCGCCCCAGCCCATTGAAATCAACTGCGTTTCTAACATCGCAAATAACGCAATAGCGACCGCTAGATGTCCGTAAGTGCGTCGAATAAATCCAGCTTTCGCTTCGCCCGGCAATTCACTTACCACCGCGCCAGATGATACGTTTAGATAACTCATTTCAGGTCTCCGTTGTAATCAAAAAAATTAGTTAATATCAGCCGTTAATATAACATGTGATTGGTCACAAATTTTACACAGTGATGACATTTAAGCTGAAGGCTGTGATTCGATATGTTGAATCATTAACTGCAAGCTCAATCGGTCTCGGAACTCATTGACGTCTAAACGATACGCCACCCGCACTAAGCCGTCAGGCAAAGCCTCATGGGTATCGAGGTAACCAAAACAAATACCGTCAATTATTTGACTGCCGTCGATCGGTTTCAACCTCAGTTTGGCATGTGTATCGCCAACAACACGTGATTCTATTACCTCAAATTGACCGTCAAATAGTGGTTCAGGAAATCCTTGCCCCCACGGTGTTGACTGGCGTAATTGCTCTGCAGTTTCCATACTTAGTTCATCGGCCAGCAATGCACCGTCTGTCCATAGCACGTGACTCCAGTCATGGTCTTTAGTCATCTCGTCCATTACCTCAACTATAACGGTTTTAAATCGAGCTAGATTCTTCCCTTGAAGAGATAAGCCCGCGGCCATCGCGTGGCCACCGAACTTACCCATCAATCCAGGATGAAGTGTCTCTACGCGCGCCAAAACATCACGGATATGAACGCCTTCGACACTACGACAAGAGCCCTTCCACTCATCATCACCATCACCCGGCGCTAGCGCGACCACGGGGCGGTGTAAGCGCTCTTTAATTCTTGAAGCAACTAAGCCGACTACTCCCTGATGCCAAGTCTCATCAGACAGACAATAAATACTCGGAGATGAGGCCTCGTCTATAGCAATTTTTTCGACAATAGCTAGGGCGTCTTGCTGCATTGATTGTTCAACCTGACGACGCTCGCGGTTTAATTCATCCAGCTCGGTTGCCAATACCATCGCTTGTTCAAAGCTATCACTTAACAGACATTCGATACCAATCGACATATCATCCATTCGACCAGCAGCATTCAATCTTGGCCCTACAGCAAAGCCAAGATCACTGGACGACAAGCGCAAAGGGTTTCGCTTACCTACAGTCAACAACGCTTGAATACCAGCACAGGCTTGGCCTTGTCGAATTCGTTGCATTCCTTGTTGCACTAAAATACGATTATTTTGGTCTAACGGAACCACGTCGGCCACCGTACCCAAGGCCACTAAATCGAGAAACTGTGACATGTTTGGCTCAGCAATACCGCTTTGATCGAACCAACCCATTTGCCTGAGTTGTGCGCGAACCGCCAACATGACATAAAAAATAACGCCTACGCCAGCTAAGATTTTACTGGCGAAACGGTCACCTACCAGGTTAGGGTTAACAATCACATCTGCGGTCGGTAATTCATCTCCGGGCAAATGGTGGTCGGTTACCAAGACAGACATACCGAGCGCTTGAGCGGCATGAACACCGGCAACACTGCTGATACCATTATCGACAGTAATAATAATATCGGGTTGTCGCATCGCCGCCATACCGACAATCTCAGGTGATAAACCGTAGCCATATTCAAAGCGGTTAGGGACCAAATAACTAACATCGTCAAGCCCAAAGGCCTTTAAACAACGCATCGCCAAAGCGCAACTGGTGGCACCATCAGCGTCAAAATCACCGACAATGACAATACTCGCACCGGCGGTGATGGCTTCGGCCAACATGTCGGCTGCGGCGCCAATATGGCTCAAGCCTTGGGGCGGTAGTAATTGCTTTAAACTGTATTGCAATGAATTAGCACTATTTACACCGCGGCTTAACAGTACGTGCGACATCACTCGGCTTAGGCCGGGTATCGGCTTACTATTTTGCGAAGCGCGAGGTTTAATTTGCAGATCGGTCACTTTATTAGTTAACTCATAGTTCTTTAACGATATTGAGTTTCAGCATAACTCTAGCAAGCGATAAAGTGACTAATTAGTTTCCAAGTTTTTACGAAAAATGTCGCTCATGGGCGGCTTATTGAATTTAGATTTCTATACTAGCGTCAGCTTTGACCTTGATCATGCTTAAATCAGGTTTTTTACGGTCGCTGAGCAGTACACTAATTGATAACGAAAACCTGGGATGCAATGTTTTTCCACAAATCCTGAGTGAAAAAGCGACTTTTTTATCACATTTTTGTAAGGCAATGATACTCACAGTATTAATTTTTGCTTATAAGATGATTTTTTTTCAGAGCATACTCATTAGCGATTTTTTACTACTTTCTGCACGCGTCACTGGCGCTGTTTTTTTAATCGACGATAGACTACGCGGTCGAAAGCCGTGATTTACTACTCGGCATATTTGTTAGTTTCATGGCATACTCAGCGCTTAAGAATAAAAATAAAAAACCTCACACAAGCTTTCCTTCAATACTAGTCGAAATGACTAATTTGTGACTTATAAGTGGCAATAAATTGGTTACTCGCATTTTTTAGTGACGGGTGGGCGTTAGTTATGAAAGGTTATAGCTGTAAAAGACTATGTAGTACTGGCTGAAGAAGTTAGCCATCAACCATAATTGTATAAGTAATCAACTTTAAGGGTAAGCACCGTTGGATACCAAAGAGCAAGTACGTTTATTTAAAGACATCGAGCGCCGAGCGAAAAATTTATCGTTAAATGGCCGCAAGCATCCATTTAAGTGGCACCAGAACATTGCTGGTTTACTCAGCCCTGAAGCAGTAGAGATCACGCGTCAATCATTGAAGAAGTTAACCGTTGACGACTATGTCGCTAAAGTCTTAGGCCCTGCCGAGTCAACTAGTCGACCAAGCGCACGAGAAGTTGTTAGTAAACTGCGCGGCAAAATCCATAGCGAATTTGAATTAGGCCCGTTGTATTCGGTCGAAATTTCGCTTGAACACAATGGTCTAACACGACAACTAGCTTTTATTGCTCAAAATCGCAGTATTGCCAATGGCGTTTGGAAGCCCGAACATCACTTAGAGGCATGTCGACTAGTCGAGCAATATTCTAGCCGTGCAGTACCAATAGTGACGTTCATGGACACGCCGGGAGCCGACGCCGGCACCGAAGCCAATGAGGCCAATCAGGCGCACTCAATCTCACGTTTAATAGCGGTGATGGCGGCGGCTAAAGTTCCAACTATCGGCGTAATTTATGGTCTAGGCTACTCCGGCGGCGCTATACCGCTAGCAACCACTAATTTATTGTTGGCGGTGCGCTGTGGTGCATTCAATACTATTCAACCGAAAGGCTTGGCAAATATTGCTCGCCAGTATAATTTGTCATGGCAAGAAAGCGCACGCTACGTCGGTGTCTCTCCGTCAGAACTGTATCGCAGTGGCGCTATCGATGGTGTCATCGACTGGGACCCAATCGATAACAAAGAGGCGGTGATTAACAACGCTAGTTTAGTAGCATCAATTTTTACTGGCATACAAGAAATTGAAGCCGATGCCAAACGTGAAGTGCTCGAAAATCCGAAAGTAACCGCCGACTACGTCAGCAATGTTCGCTCTGAGCAGTTACATAAACATTCGTTCGATGCGCTACAGAAAGCGGCCAATTTTCGACTTTATAAAGAGCTAAGCGAGTACCCAAGTGTGTATTCGCACGCAATGATGTACCTGCGCTCTCTGTCGATGCGTTGCCGTATTCATTCGACCACCATCGAAGCCTATGGCCGCCTTGCCGATGAAGAGATCCCAAAAGGTGACCTCAATACGCGCACACAACAGTTGCGCGAAGTAGCCTTTCAACAATGGCTATCTGATCCTGAAAAATTGGTCTATAACGACCAACTTGCTAAGGCATGGGCAACGTTAAAGCAACGGCGCGATGAGTTAAATACTGAGCGTAACAAACTCACAGCGTTCATCTTAGGGGACCCACAGAGTAACTACGTTAGTGCACAGAAAAACTTTGGCTTCGTATTATGCTTATATCTATACAACCGATGGAAATCAGACGCGGCCTTTAACTTTGTTGAAATGAGTCGCCGCATAGCGGCTCTACCAAAAGCAGATGAGAATACGCAAAGCGCATTAGACAAACCTCAAGCCGATCTAACCTTGTTAGATACTCTGTTCGAACCGGCGATTCGAGTCACGCTACAAACTCAGTTTAGAGATGTGCTGGTATTTGATGCGCTATACAACAATATTGTTAGCAACTTTGGCGAG
This sequence comes from Gammaproteobacteria bacterium, assembly GCA_034110505.1. Classification (GTDB taxonomy): domain Bacteria; phylum Pseudomonadota; class Gammaproteobacteria; order Arenicellales; family Arenicellaceae; genus Arenicella. The sequence continues at coordinate 3,657 of JAWUZB010000117.1, read as the reverse complement.
ATAGCTGAAGAGTCGAAAGCATTCCAATCGATTTCAGAGAAAACTCTACGAGGGATTTTAGACACCTCTCTGGAAAAAGCTGCCTCAAGTATCAGTGGTACTATCGCCGAGGACGCGGTAAACAGTGACACCAAAGCTGAGTTTGCTAAATGGTTGTCGCATTTTGTTAAGTATGACCAACGCGGCGAATTTCTAGCCGATGTTGAAGAGTGGAAACGGGTTAACTTCCCACGTATGTCGGACTCGTTGTTGGTGTTAATCACTTACTTCTTCGAAACCTTAGTGCCTAGATTTATCGAAACGCAAATGAGCGGTAAATCGTATAATGGTCAAATTAATCCGGGGCGTATTGGTAAACGTAAAGACTTCTGGAACCAACTTAACATCGCGTATCAGGACTTAATGATTCAGCGCGTACTAACCTCTTTTAAGCGTCAGAAGTTAGCCACGGTAGATGCGTTTAAATCGGAACTGTTCACCAAGTTCGAAGAGACTAATGCAAATTGCATGACCGCTAACCCGGTCTCGTTTCCAGGCTTTCGCCAATCAATAGAGAAGTCCTTAAACAGTGGCATTACGCCGTGTGGTGTGGTTACCGGGATTGGAAAATTAAAACTGAATGACAGTGGCGAAACGGCCAAAGTCGGTGCGCTGATATCTAATGTAGCATTCCAAGCCGGCGCGTTCGACATGGCTGGCGCTGAGAAACTCTGCTCGCTATTAATTGATTCAGCCGACCTTGGCTTACCAGTTGTATGCTTTGTCTCATCTGGTGGCATGCAAACCAAAGAAGGGCCAAGCTCATTGTTCTCAATGGCAATCGTTAACGACCGCATAACCGCGTTCATCGCTGAAACTGGTCTGCCGGTTGTGATTTTCGGCTTTGGCGATTGCACTGGCGGCTCACAAGCCAGTTTTGTAACCCACCCACTGGTTCACACTTATTATTTCAGTGGCACCGATATGCCATTTGCTGGACGCGTGGTAGTGCCTTCGTTCTTACCCTCGATGGCCACCACATCAAATTATTTGGCAAACAATTCAGGAGCAATGCAAGGTTTGGTAAAACACCCCTTTGCTGATGGCCTAGACGATAAACTACGTGCAGTCGATCCAAACATTACCCTGCCAACGCAAAACATTGGCGATGTCGTGAGCAAAGTTATTTCAGGTGCTATTGGGGTTGATAATGAGGAGCAAGAAGCTAAAGTTTTCCGCGCTGTAGATCAAATGGGCAAGATCGAAACTGTTTTGATTCACGCTCGAGGCTGTACCGCGGTGAAGCTGATTCGTGTGGCTCAAGAACAAGGTCACAAAGTATTATTGGTTCAATCTGACCCAGACATGGATTCGGCTGCCTGCGATATGCTAACCGAGCGCGACGAGGTAGTCTGCCTTGGTGGTCAAACGCCAGGAGAAAGCTACCTCAACGGTCTGTCTGTTGTGACCATTGCCAAAAACCGTGGTGCTGACGCCTTACACCCGGGTATCGGCTTTTTGTCAGAAAATGCTGGCTTCGCACGATTGTGCCGAGCTAACGGATTAAATTTCATTGGTCCCAAAGCAAGCAGTATGGACACTATGGGCAACAAATCCAACGCTATTCATACCGCGATGGCTAACAATGTACCGGTAGTTCCTGGGTCACACGGCATTCTGACAAGTGCCGAAGCAACCGCCAAGGTTGCTGACGAAATTGGTTATCCAGTATTGCTTAAGGCGGTACACGGTGGTGGCGGTAAAGGCATTAAAGTTGTGCGCAATGCATCTGAAGTTAAGAGTGCCTTCAGCACGGTTTATGCGGAAGCACGTTCAGCCTTTGGCAATGGTGATATCTACTTAGAAAAATTTGTTACATCGATGCGTCATATTGAAGTGCAAATTTTGCGTGATACTCACGGAGTTACCAAAGTCATTGGCTTGCGAGACTGTACGGTTCAGCGTAACAACCAAAAAGTATTAGAAGAATCGGGCTCTACAATGCTGCCGAAGCATTTAGAAAAAATGGCTTACGAATGCGCCGAAAACTTAGCTGATGCGGTTGACTACTTTGGTGCTGGAACAGTTGAATTCATTTACGACTTAGACGCCGACACTATCTACTTTATGGAAATGAACACCCGCTTGCAGGTTGAACATCCTGTAACGGAGTGGACTTCTGGGGTGCGTATTGTCGGCACTCAATTTGAGATCGCCGAAGGTGCGACCATCAAAGACTTGAAGATCGGCAATAATGGTTTCTCAATTGAGGCTCGCATTACCGCCGAAAAAGCACGCTTAGACAGCAATGGTGCAATCGACTTTCTACCTACACCAGGGCTAGTCACCGAATGTAAGTTTCCACAGGGAGACAATATCGAAGTGATCGCCTCAGTCTCTGAGGGCAAAACTATCTCGCCGTTTTACGACAGCATGATAGCTCAGCTAATAGTTCATGGTAAAAACAGAAAAGACGCTATTAAAAAATTACTTGCCGCTTTGGATGAGACGTCAATCAAAGGTGTTTGCACTAACATCTCTTTATTAAAGCGCATCTTGAATGATAAAACGTTCATCAATGGCACCTACGATACTGGCTACTTACCTGCTTTCTTAGAGACGCTCGATAAAGACCTATTGGTTAAAGAGATGGCCTATACCGGTGTTGCCGATGCTAGCAGCGACTTAAGTAATCTACAAATTGCGGGTACTGATGAAATTAAAGTGATCTCACCGATGACCGGCATTTACTACTCGACACCATCACCCAACGAACCAGATTTCGTTAAAGTTGGCGATAAAATAAACTTAAGCCATACCTTGTGCCAAGTAGAGGCCATGAAGTTGTTTACGCATATCTCGCTTTCCAGCGTACCTGGGTCAGGTGAAGTATTTACCGCCGAAAACCAGTACGAGGTCGTGCGCGTTAATCAAGCCAACAACGCACAGGTTAACTCTGGTGACTTATTGTTTGTTGTTAGGCCGGTTTAGGTAATACATTGCCGTACACAGCGGCAATGCGGTTTAAATAAGAAAGGGCTATAGCGGTTATCGCTATAGCCCTTTTTTTGGCTATTGTTTCAGACCAAAGATGATAATAAACGACTGATGGTCGGCAATTTATTAAAAGAGAGCAGAATTTTCATTGTCTTGTAGGAATGCTTGAACATGCCGCTAAGATTAGTGCTGCATTTATCTTAGCTAGCTCCTTGTTAATATGCCGTTGAAGATTTAGTCTAATTCTTAAACTGTAAAATATTAAGACTATGAAAAATTTACTGCTTTTAGTTGTTATCTCCTTAGCCGCGCTTCCTGCCCGGGGTAATTCTGTCAATCAAGTTTCTGAGCGTGCAAAGCAAATGGCTCAGGAAATGATTATTGTCGATGGGCATATCGACGTTCCTAACTTCATTGAACTTCATGGGGTCAAACTTCATGGGGTCACGTCTTGAATCTTGAATTCAACATCACTCACCGGTAAGATTCAAAATTCAATTTATGACTCGCCCCTGTCTGTCAATCGCGTTTAATAAGGAGTTAAGTTGCTGCAATGTATCCGAGCTATTTGTGTGGCAATCAATTACCACTGCTCAAAATGATGATACGCACACCGCTGTTCTTATAAGACGTACAGTCTGTCGGACTATTGAATTGTTCAGATTTCAGCGACGCGGTTTA
>JAWUZB010000116.1:0-12422 GCA_034110505.1 Gammaproteobacteria bacterium | reverse complement strand
ATGGTTATGAGTTTCGACCTTACACAGAATATGAATGTTTTCACTATGGCCTTGATATTCTTTGGTCTCAGGATTTGCAAAAAATCGTTCTCCATAAGAACCCGCTAACACCGATGAGTTATCCGAGTAGGCAACCAAGGTGCCTTTACTATTCTGGATGTGTGTTTCACGAATCATACGAAACAAAGAATGCTCTTTAGTCTCACCATCAACAATCCAATCAGCATTGAAAATCTTGTGTCGACAATGCTCCGAATTAACCTGGGCGAACATCATTAACTCAACATCGGTAGGGTTTTTTTCGAGGCTAGTGTATTGATCAACTAGGTAATTAATTTCGTCATCTGATAAAGCTAAACCCAATTCAATATTGGCCGACTGTAAAGCACTCTTCCCTTGTGATAACAACGGCACTTCAAACAATGGCGCGGGTAACTCATGGCGAAATAACCCTCTGGCCTCAGAGATATCAGTAACCACCGATTCGGTCATCGGATCATGAATTAAGTTAGCAATTTTCAACATCGCTTGGGTATCTAATTCGATACTAGAATTAATATAAAAGCCAACACAACGCTCAACTCGAGAAATCTTATCCAAACCACAGTGACTAACAATATCAGTGGCTTTTGTCGACCAAGGAGAGACTGTACCAAACCGAGGTAACACAAAAACACGTTGTCCTTGATGTTCAACATCATGCATTTTAGGTCCATAGCTAAGCAAACGTTCAAGCTTAGCTAGTTCATTCTGATCTAGCGCTTGCTCTTCACTTTTCAGCATCGCCACGTGTTGAAACTCAGTATCGACATTATTAACACTGGGTACAACAGCCTGCACGGTGGCAAGTAACTTTTGAATTCGAAAACTTGAGTAGGCCTGACTGCCACGTAATCTCAACATTGGATTTCCTGTTTAGTAAAACGCTAAGCGCCAGATTGTCTATTGACGAATCTGGCGCGATAATTTGATTTGGGCTTGCTTGCCCTAGATGGTCAGACCAAGACGCTGCGCTACCTGCTCGTAGGCTTCTACAACGCCGCCTAAGCCTTTTCTAAAACGGTCTTTATCTAGTTTTTCTCGAGTTTCGGCATCCCAAATTCGACAACCATCTGGGGTAAACTCATCGCCTAAGAAAATGCTCGTGCCTTGTCGGCCAAACTCAAGTTTAAAATCCACTAAGATCATCCCAGCATCAGCGAACAGCTTAGACAAAATAGTATTCACCTTAAAAGTTTCGACTTTCATAGCGGCTACTGCCTCAGCATCGGCCCAACCAAAAGATTGAATGTGGTATTCATTGATCATTGGGTCGTGCAACTTGTCGTTCTTTAAGAAAAATTCAAATGTTGGAGGCGTTAGAGTGACACCGTCCTCAATGCCTAAGCGTTTACAAATCGAACCAGATGCGACATTGCGCACAACGCATTCGATCGGAAACATATCAAGCTTACGAACCAATGTCTCATCATTAGAAAGCAACTCGATGAAATGAGTGGCGACTCCTTGGCTCTCAAGGTGAGCCATAATGAAAGCATTGAATTTATTATTGACCATACCTTTTCGGTCAAGCTGCTCAATTTTTTTACCATCAAAAGCAGATGTATCGTTACGAAAATGTAAAATCAGTGCATCGTCACGATCACTGGTATAAACAGATTTAGCTTTGCCGCTATACAGTTCTTGGCCGCGTTGCATGGAAACTCCTAAAAAATTTGCTAGATAGATAAATTGATAGTTAAATTGATAGTTAGTTATTTAAAATTCGGCTGAATACTCTGTTGCTGTATTCACCTGACACTTCCTCGCCCGCTTGATTTAACACCGAGACCATTGTAATACCGCGCTTTGAAACCGATTGTAACGCGCAGTATTCTAGGCTTTGTTGTTTATCGCGATTAAAGAAAGACCAGCGTCCGGATTTGACCACGGTAGGTACTTTTGCAATATTCGCGCAACCAATCGAAAATCGTCCAGCCTCTTTATTTCGACTAAAGACCGTTAAGTCTGATTTTTGCAGACTGGTACTTAAGAATTCCCATGCTAGATCGAAGTCAGCGGCAATTTCAAGACGAGACTGACCCGACTTGTCATTAATTACTCTGGATACGACACTATTCGTTGAGATACCGGTTGCTGAAACGTCGGTTGCAGAATTAGCTAGACCTTGAGCGTTTGAAAGCGGAACAGAATTAGCTGGTTCGACAGCAATTTGCGGGGCTGAAATTTGCTGATCTGAATTTTGTGATGCAATAGTGGTTGGTGCCGAAACTAAAGGCAGGCTTTGTTCAATAACCACATCAACTGCCGTGGCAACAACCGCAGGCTGCAGCACTACCTTGTCTTGCGAGGCAACCGGGCGCGACGGTTTTGTTAACGGGGGCAATGACCGAGCAGACTTATAATCAGCGCTGTCGTCGCTGGTTATGATTTTTTTACTACCACCACAGGCCGATAAACTCAATATGGTCAGCGTCATCAAAAGTGTAAGGAAGCTTCGTTTAAGGTGTGTCTGTTGTTTAATTGAAGTCATAATTAATTTAATTATCGGCCAAAATCTCGGCTCTCTATTGTTATTTTTATTTAAACTCGATTGACTATAGTGCTGAAAATAGAACTAGCCATAATCAGTTTAATTAGCCGGCTTTCTGCATAGCTTCATCAACTTGTACTTCGAGTTCTGGACTCAATGAAGTCAATGGTAGTCTCAGTTTGTTGGCAGTATAGCCCATTTTAGACATCGCATACTTAACCGGTATCGGATTTGACTCAATAAATAGCTTACCGTGTAGGCCACGTAATTTAGCATCTAGCTGTTCCGCTAGGATGAAATCACCGGCGAGCGCAGCGGCACACATATCGCTCATTAACTTAGGCGCCACATTAGCGGTAACAGAAACATCACCACGTGCGCCAAGCTTCATATATTCGAGTGCTGTTGGGTCATCACCTGAGAGAATGGTTAACTGGTGACCACATAGATCAACTAGCGCTTTTCCTCGTTGTAAATCACCAGTAGCATCTTTACAGCCAACAATATTATCGATGACAGCAAGCCTACTAATCGTTTCGTTACTCATATCGGCTACCGTACGACCTGGAACATTATACAGGATTTGAGCTATTGGTACGGCCTCAGCAATCGCCTTAAAATGCTGATACAAGCCTTCTTGAGTCGGCTTATTGTAATAAGGAACGACAGAAAGAGCCGCGTCAGCGCCTAAAGTATAAGCATGTCTGGTTAAGTGAATAGCCTCTTGAGTCGAATTACCTCCCGTTCCCGCAATCACGGCTATTCGTTTGCTCACGGTCTTAACTGTGTGTTCGATAACCGCCAGATGCTCGTAAACATTTAAGGTTGATGATTCGCCTGTAGTGCCAACCGATACGATGGCATGCGTGCCTGACTCGATGTGCCACTCAATTAAGCGCGTTAACGCTGCATAATCAACCGTACCGTCTTCAGCCATTGGGGTAATTAGTGCGACTAGACTGCCTTCAAATTTCATATTTCTGACTAAATTAGTGTCTGTGTAACTCGCTAGCTTATATTCTAACGAGCTAGTTCGAGTGGTAATAATTGATCGCAGTTTGATCTATTCGCTTGGCTTTTTGTTGCCGCGAAATTTTTCAAGCATATAGAACACCGCGCCGCTGGTCATATAAGTCAAACCAATCGCTAAGAAAGCCGATGGTGGATCTAGATAAACGAAGGCAATAATCAGCACCAACACAATCAACCCAACAAAAGGCATTTTATCTCTGAATTCGAAATCTTTGAATGAGCGATATTTAATATTACTCACCATCGCTAAGGCCATTATTATCATTAACAAAGCAAGGCCAACATTATAATCACTTGGCGCAATGCCCGCATCAACGAACACCCAAACGGTCGAGGCAATCATGGCGGCCGCTCCCGGACTTGGAACGCCAGTGAAATGAGTTTTATCGCTACTTGTAGAGACATTAAATCGCGCCAATCTAAGGGCCGCGCAAGCGATATAAATAAATGCGACTAAGCTGCCGAAGCGACCTAGGTCAGTAAGCGCAAATTCAAACAACACCATCGCCGGTGCTACCCCGAAGGACACCATGTCCGAGAGACTGTCGTATTCTGACCCAAAGTCTGTCTGAGTATTGGTTAAGCGAGCTAGGCGACCATCAATAATGTCCATCACCATAGCGGCATAAATAGCTAATGATGCGGCCTCAAAATGACCTAATCGCGCTTGCATGATTGCGTAAAAGCCAGCAAAAAGTCCCGCCGTAGTAAATAGATTCGGCAGCACGTAAAAACCTTTTGCAGGCTTATTCGAACTTTTAAGGGACTTTTTTGATCCTTCAGCTGATGTCTTAGAGCCGTCAGCTGATTCATTTACGCCAGCGTTGGCCCCTTTGCTTTCTAGCGGATGAAGTTTTGGTTGCTCTGAGCTCATAGCCAGACTATACAAGGTTGAGCGTGGCTTTGCGCACTTTTGATCGCACTTTTAACTGACCTTTTATTCGAGCTATTGAAAGTGCTAGCAATTGGCCATGTAGTGGTCTGAGTGACCGTTGATAAATCGAAAAATGGCATAACTGTTAAAACCTTAAAAAAAGTGGCCAGGCATCGGGATGCCTGGTAAAAGATTATCGACAATTGCGACATAAACTTGGTTCACTATTCAGCTTTAAGAACGGTTTCATCTGAGGACAGCCCGGTAACTCCGGAACGTGCTAACTCCAGAATAGTCAAGCCATTGAGACTTTTCAACAATTCATCTACCTTCTCACTACTACCACTCATCTCCACGATAAACTGAGTATTAGAGACGGTGATTAAACTAGCGTTAAACGATTTTATGATCTTATCCAAATCGGCTTTTTGCTCACCCTTAACAAGTAACTTAGCCAGCACAACTTCGCGTTCAAGATGGCTTCCGATAGTGATATCTTGCAACGCTGCAACATCAACCAGCTTGTTTAGGTGCTTTTCAATTTGATCGATTTTTCGATCGTCACCGGTAGTCACAATCGTCATTCGCGATAATGTTGGGTCATTAGTTGGTGCTACTGTTAATGATTCAATATTGTAGCCACGTGCAGAGAATAAACCAGACACACGTGATAGTGCACCTGATTCGTTTTCTAGTAAAACTGAAATAATATGTCGCATAATTTTTTATTTGGCTGGGCGTAAACGCATTTCGTGATGCCCTTTTCCGCTCTCTATCATTGGGTAAACATTTTCTTTTTGATCAGTCAGGAAATCCATAAATACCAAACGGTCTTTCATCGCGAACGCTTCTTTCAACGCGCCTTCAACATCACTAGGCTTCTCGATTTGCATACCAACGTGGCCATAAGCCTCCGCTAAGGCGACGAAATCTGGTAAAGAATCCATATAGGAGTTGGAGTAACGCTTTTCGTAATTGAATTCTTGCCACTGACGAACCATCCCAAGGTAACGATTATTCAGGCTAATAACCTTTACCGGTAACTTATACTGCTGGCAAGTAGCGAGCTCTTGAATACACATCTGGATGCTGCCTTCACCCGTAATACAGGCTACCTCAGCATCAGGGAATGCAATCTTCACTCCCATCGCCGCAGGCAAGCCAAACCCCATGGTGCCTAAACCGCCAGAGTTAATCCATTTATGGGTGTCCGAGAAGCCATAAAATTGTGCCGCAAACATCTGGTGCTGACCAACATCTGAAGTCACATAGGCTTCGCCACCAGTAACTTCATGTAATTTCTGCACCACATACTGTGGTTTAATAATTTCAGAATCTTCGTCATACCAATAACTATTAACAGCACGCCAATCTTGGATCTGAGTCCACCAATCGGCAATCAACGATGGATTGAGGTCCTTGCTGCGTCGATCCAGCTCCTGATTAAAGGACTCAAGCACTTTTTTCACATCAGCAACAATAGCGATATCGGCCTTAATATTTTTATCAATTACTGAGGGGTCGATGTCAACGTGAATTACTTTAGCATACGGAGCGAAGCCATCTAAGGTGCCGGTAATACGATCATCAAAGCGAGCACCCAATGCAATTATCAAGTCTGAATCATGCATAGTCATATTGGCTTCGTACGTGCCGTGCATGCCCAGCATGCCAATAAAAAGCGGATCATCATGCGGATAAGCACCAAGCCCCATTAAGGTATTGGTACACGGGAAGCCTAGCTTTTTAACGAAACTAGTTAACTCTTGTTGAGCATGCGCTAATACCACGCCGCCGCCAGCATAAACCACTGGCCGCTTAGCATTCAGCATTGCCTCAACCGCCGTTACTATTTCACTTGGGTGAGCTGTTGGTGCAGGCGGATAAGAACGCATCTCAACTGATTTCGGGTATAAAAACTCAGTTACTTCGGCGGTAATGTCTTTGGGAATATCGACCAATACTGGACCGGGACGGCCAGTAGTGGCAATGTGAAAGGCTTTCTTAATGGTCTCAGCAATATCTTCGACATTTTGAATAAGAAAATTGTGTTTGACGCACGGGCGACTGATACCGATCGCATCAATTTCTTGGAAAGCATCATAACCGATAAGTGGCTTCATCACTTGACCAGACAATATAACCATCGGGATCGAATCCATGTAAGCCGTGGCGATACCCGTAATCGCATTTGTGATACCGGGGCCAGAGGTTACCAGCACCACACCAGGTCTACCGGTGGCGCGAGCATATCCGTCGGCCGCATGAGTAGCGCCTTGCTCGTGGCGGACTAAAATGTGTTTCACTTCGTCTTGACAGTGAAAAGCATCATAGATGTGCAATGCGGCACCGCCAGGGTATCCGAATACAAATTCCACACCCTCTTCTTCAAGACTTTTAACTACTATTTCTGCACCAGATAACTGCACGGAGCTTCTCCCAATAAACTATAAATTCTACTCAATTGAGTAAAAATAAAAAATGCCCGAAAAGGGCGACTATCACAACCTTAAATTATAAACGCTAAAGACTTAAACACAACGGACTTATTCACTTTATTAGTGTATATCCGTGCTCTAGATAAACTCTCAATACCAATATATATGGGCCTTTGTATGAATCTGATATGTAAAGCATTCATAGAAGATATGGTTTACATTCTGCAGCACTAATTGATTGCCCTAAAAAGCGACTCTCGCTTACAATAACAAACATGCATACTTATATAATTTCAGATCTACACTTGACCCCTGAGCGACCTCAGGTCAGCAAAGCGTTTTTTAATTTTCTGACTAACCATGCGCCTTCAGCCGAGAGACTCTATATTCTCGGCGATCTATTTGAATTCTGGATTGGCGACGATGCTGGCAGTATGCTCGGCGCCGACCCGATTTTGGACGCAATGAAATGCATTAGCCAAGTAGTCGATTGTTATTTCATTGCCGGCAATCGAGATTTTTTGGTCAGAGATACCTTCACTGAACGCACTGGCTTCAAAATTCTCTGCGACGAGACCCTGATAGACCTCTATGGAACTAAAACGCTGATCTTGCACGGAGACAGTTTGTGTACAGATGACGTTGCTCACCAGCAATTTCGAACTCAAATGATGACCAATAGTGAATTTTGTGATGGCTTCTTAACACTGAGTATTAACGATCGTATAGAGCAAGCTAAACAAGCGCGCCTTCAAAGCAAGCAACATAAGTCTGAAACCAGCATGGGTATCATGGATGTAACCGAAGCCGCCGTAGTTGCCTCTTTTGCTGAACATTCTGTGTTGCAAATGATTCATGGCCATACCCATCGGCAAAACATTCATCAATATGATATCGCCGGCAATCTGGCTACTCGCTATGTGCTAGGTGACTGGCACGAAACAAGTAGTATTATGCGAATAGACAAGGAGGGTATCAAGATTGATAACGCGCCGATTTAAGCCAAGATTCAGAATGATTTCAATCTAACGTTCTGGCGCCTTGATCGGCTTTGGAACAACACGATAGAAAGTTTCTCCTTGTTTGATAAATCCTAGCTGACTTCGCGCTCTTTCCTCAAGCGCTTCACTACCTTGCTTCAGTTCGTTCACCTGCGCGTGCAATGTGTCATTTCTGCGGACCAAGGCCTGATTTCTATCCACCGATTGCTGGGTATTTCTCTCGAGCGACCATAATTGGAAAACCCCATGACCACCAAACCAGAGCTTGGCTTGTAGCAGGATAAGCAAGAAAAAAAGTAGGCTGGCGATAATTCTCATGCTTCAAGTTTACACTGCAGTAGACTAGTTTAGTACCTAGGCTTGCTACTAATCACGCATCCTAGCGTTACAAAATCGGCTTTAAATTGATCTGCGACTATATCGCAAGCCATTGAAATTCAATAATTTATAAGATATCTTGATTCACCATAAAGTATGGAACCAAAAAGGAACCCATAAATGACACACCCTACTCTTAGAAAAAAAGTAAAATTAGCCATCGTAAGCATGGTCTCTTTAGCCGCGTTGGCAACTAATCATATTTCGATAGCCGCCGAGCCAAATAGCGGCGCATTCTTCGGCAATAAGGCGCCGGGCAAGTGGATAATTGGCGGCAAAGTAGCCAAGGTTGATCTCAACGGCCCAGATGTTAAAGACGCGGACGCCGCTGGCATTATCTTGGGCTATGAATTCGCTAAATCAATCGGCAGCCTTGGTGGTTCATCGACCGTTGAGTTTGAATACATTACCGGCGATGCAACCATCGATAGTCTAGGCCTTAATTACGACGTTAATGTGGCGAACCTATTCTTCACTTATCGCTCGGCAGGAACCCTTTATTACAAGCTAAAAGGTGGGCTATCTTACGCCGACTTTGAGTTCAACGACTCAGTTTTTGGGACATCTGACTTCGAAGATGTTGGCCTAGCGTTTGGCGTTGGCTTAGGTTATCGAGTTGGTGAGTTAGGCGTGCTAGAGCTTGAGTATTCAGCTGACACCACTGATGCTGATCTTGGAATCTTAGCGGTAAATGCGCTACTCGAATTCTAAACTAAATAGCCTAATGCCACTAAGTTTTAGGTCATCATAGCGTTAATTACTACTGACGCTCGTTAGCATAAACAATGCAAACGAGCGTTTTTCATTTTAACTTAGCTCGAAAAATTTAAATCGCCGATCACATCAAGTGGATCTTCAAGACCGACAGCAATCCTTACCAGCCCTGGAGAAATTCCCGCAGCCGCTTTATCTTCATCAGTCCAGCGAGCATGAGTCGTAGTGTAAGGATGAGTTATGGTCGTACGAGTATCACCTAAGTTAGCGGTAATCGATAATAGCTCAGTATTATCAATCAACTTCCAAGCAGCTTCTTTGCCCCCCTTTAGCTCAAAAGAGACCACTGCTCCGCCTTTACTCTGTTGGGATTTTGCCAAGTCATACTGATCATGGGTAATGAGGCCCGGATAATAAACGCGCTCAACTTGGGCTATCTCGGTCAGAGCCTCAGCTAATTGCACTGAGTTGTCGCAAGCCTGATTAACTCGCAACGGCAGAGTCTCTAATCCCTTGGCAAAAACCCATGCATTAAATGGGCTCATCGATGGCCCTGCTGTACGCATAAAGCTGACAATTTTATCGCCAACAAAATCAGCATCGCCGACAACCGCGCCCCCTACGCAACGGCCCTGACCGTCAATAAATTTTGTTGCTGAATGCAAAACAACATCCGCGCCAAGAGACAATGGTCGTTGCAGTATTGGTGTGCAAAAACAATTATCTACTACAACTTTAATATCAGGATTGGCCGAATGGGCGATATTCGATATGGCAGCAATATCACCAATTTCCATTAAAGGATTAGTTGGTGTTTCAAAAAATACCATCTTCGTGTTTTGCTGAATCGCACTACGCCATGCATCAAGATCGGTAAGGCTAACAAACGTGGTTTTAATACCAAAATTTCCCATCAAGCCTTTAAGTAGAGTTTGATTCGCACCGAAGATGGATTTTGATGACACCACATGATCGCCAGCTTTCAGCCCCGCCATGCAAGTAGCTAACATCGCAGCCATGCCCGAACCAGTACCAACACATGCCTCAGCACCCTCTAGCGCAGCCAATCGCTGCTCGAACACGCGAACCGTTGGATTGGTAAAGCGTGAGTAGATATTACCCTCTTCTTCAAGCGAAAATCTTGCCGACGCTTGTGCCGCTGATTCAAATACGAAGCTCGACGTGGTGTAAATAGGTTCACTGTGCTCGTTTTCCGAACTACGAACTTGTCCGGCTCTAACAGCCTGTGTCGCTGGACGATAATCTGACATGCTCTTTTTCATAATTTTTAACTGCTTAAGATCGTTATTTGGCGAGCTTAATTCAAGCAACTGCCGAACCTGGCACCTAGTTTGACATTTGACTTACGTCGCGCAACTCCGACGGCTCAAAGCCCTCAGCTTGCTTAGCACCGTCACTCCGCTCTACTTCCAATTCTGCAAAATAGGCATCATCAACGTCGCCTGTTACGTAGTTCTTACTAAAGCAAGATGTATCAAAATTGGTGATTTGCGGATTGCCTTCTGACGCCGCATCAATCAAGTCATTCAAATCTTGATAAATTAAACGATCTGCGCCGATGGCTTCTTGAATTTGTTCAACGGTTCGATTGTGTGCGATCAATTCTGATGCCGCAGGCATTTCAATACCATAGACATTTGGGTAACGAACAGGAGGGGCTGCCGAGGCAAAGTAAACTTTTTTGGCACCCGCGTCGCGAGCCATCTGTACAATTTGCTTTGACGTTGTGCCGCGCACAATTGAGTCGTCCACTAGCATTACGTTTTTACCGCGGAACTCTAGCTCTATCGCGTTAAGTTTCTGGCGAACAGATTTCTTACGCTGCTCTTGGCCCGGCATAATAAAAGTTCGCCCAATGTACCTGTTTTTAATAAAGCCTTCGCGATAACGAACGCCAAGCACTTGCGACATTTCCAATGCCGATGTTCTGCTGGTGTCGGGAATCGGTATGACCACGTCGATATCATGATCTTTCCACTCTCTAGCAATCTTCTTGGCTAATTTTTCACCCATGCGCATACGCGTACGGTAAACCGAGATGCCATCAATCATTGAGTCAGGGCGAGCCAGATAAACTTGCTCAAAAATACACGGTGCGTAGCTGGCATCGCTGACACACTGATGGTTTGCGATCTCACCATCGATAGGCAGAATTATTGCCTCACCCGGCATTACATCTGCAAGTACCGTAAAGCCTTGGCTATCTAGAGCTACGCTTTCAGAGGCAACCATATACTCGCGCCCTTTATCAGTATCTCGATAGCCATAGATTAATGGCCTGATACCATGCTTGTCTCTAAATGCTACGATGCCAACACCCATTATGTAGGCGACAACCGCGTAGCCACCGCGGCAACGTTTAAACACGCCTTCGATAGCGGTAAAAATATGCTCGTGCGTGAGTGTATAGGTATCGGCACCAAGGGCTTGGTAAATCTCATGAGCAAAGATATTAAGTAATACTTCTGAGTCTGAAGTGGTATTAATATGCCGAAGATCATCTTTGAATATCAGCTTTCTTAGACGACCGGCATTGGTTAAATTGCCGTTATGCGCCAAGGCAATACCGAACGGAGAATTAACGTAAAAGGGTTGTGCCTCGGCTGACGAATTTGACCCAGCGGTTGGGTATCGGCAATGAGCAATGCCCACGTTTCCAGTTAGCCTTTGCATGTGATGCGAAAAAAAAACATCCTTAACTAAACCGTTGTCCTTGCGCAAATTGACGAAGCCATTTTCGTCGCAAGTCATAATTCCTGCAGCATCTTGACCTCGATGTTGCAAAACCGTTAAACCATCGTATAAGCTTGTGCTAACTGACGACTTACCAACTATACCTAACACACCACACATATTAATCACTCTATCTCTAATGAGACGATCTGGGGGCCAAAGATTAGTGCCTAACTTCAAGCCTTATTTAAAAGACCGAAATCGTGCAATCGAATGATACAGTATTTAGACCAATGGTTTAATCTTTAACGCGATATCTATGCCATGATTTTTATTCTTAGCTGCCGCAATTGATTTTACTATATGCGAGTTTCACTAAGCGTTTTTAACGCTTGTTCTGCTGCTTTTTGCTTAAAGTCGCCGCTGTCATCTTCAGGGGTAAGGCCGATGTCTGGAAATAATTCCTCAACAGTCTTCATAAACGGCTCGAATTTACTTATATGCTGAGAATTCTGCCACCAATCTGAGGTTTCCATGCCAAAGCCTCTCGCAACGACTAACACAGCAACAACAATCGCAGCGCCGCGCAGTGCGCCAAAGCCTAATCCCAAAACCCGATCAACACCTTTTATAGGTCCGCGAACAAATATTTTGCTGATGACATAGCTAATAACGGAAAAAATAAACAGTGTGGCTACGAAGACCAATGCAAAACCAGCCCATTCTCTAAACTTAGGCGCAGGTATATTGATGTACTG